>JAPKMV010000448.1 GCA_026645635.1 Caldilineaceae bacterium | reverse complement strand
GGTGACGGTGCGCTCGTCGCCGCCGGGCATCTTGTAGCGGTCGAGCACGACCGTGCCCACGCCCAGGTCGTTCAGCACCGTCAGCCCCACGGCGCCCAAATCTGCGGCGATGATGTCCGGCCCCAGGTGGCGCAGTTGCTGCAAGAGCGGCGAGCGTTCGGTCAGCGTGCGCGGGTCGTCGCGGCTGATGTAAGCGACGGTGAGCGGCTTGCCGTGCACGGTCTGGTAGAGCAGATAGCCCGGCCGGTCATAGTTCATGGGCAGATTCAGCACCGCCCGGTCGTCATCCTGCGCCGCCAGCGTCGTGTAATAGGCCGGCGTGTCCGGCGGGCTGAGGGGGTAGGGCGCCACCCAGTACTCCCCGCCCGCCACCAGCAGCGGCGCCGTCGCCAACGCGACCAGCGTCACTGTTGCCCCGCGACCGCGGCGCCGTGCCTGGCGCGCCATCAGCCCCGCCAGCCCGATGCCGGCCAGCACGCCCACGCAGAGCTGCACCATCAACGCAAAGCGGCTCACGCTGCGGCTGATGCGCATGAAAGGCACCAGCTCATTGAGCACGCCGTAGGGCGTCCAACTCAGCGGCGGGTCGCCGGCCAGGGCTGCCGCCGGGATGTCGTCCCAGGTGACGCTGCCCCACTGCCAGAGCGGCCCCAGCGCCAACATGAAAAAGAAAGCCAGCGCCAGCCACCAAAAGATCACCCGCCGCGGGGCAGTCCACAGCGTCGCCAGCGCCAGCAGCAGCGCCACATAGCCGATGCCGATGGTGCGCTCGCTCACCGGTGCGATCTGGTTGCCGATCCACGCAAAGCTGTCGGGCCGGAAGAGGCTGTGCAGCCGGTTCGGCACCAGAAAATCCATCACGCTGGCGCTCAGAATGTACAGATCAGCCGACGGACGCACCATGAAACGGAACTGCGTCACCTCGCGTACCATCGGCACCAGCCACGGGCTAAGCACCAGGGCGAAGACCACGGCGATCACCAGCGGCGGGCGCAGGCTGATCCATAGCGCCCGCCCCCACAACGTCACCTTTTGGCGGGTGGTTCCGGTGGCCGGCGCCTCGCGCAGCCCGACGAGCCAGTTCATCAGGAGCGCCAGCCCGGTGAAGAGCAGCAGATAGAGCACGAAATACCAGTCGCACAGGCCAGCCAGCACCAGGAAGAGCGCGGCCAGGAGCGCGCTGCGCAGCCAGGGCCGGCCGCGGCGGCTGTTGAGCAGGCTGCGCGCCAGAAAGAGCACGTAGAAGGGAATCCACTGCAGGCTCATCACCTGCATGTGGCCGAGGAGATGCGCCATGTGAAAAGGGGAGAGGGTGAAGATCAGCCCGGCCAGGAAGGGCGGCGCAAAGTCGGTGAGGAAGGCGCGCCAGCCACCGGGCGGGAAGCTGTGGCCATGTCCTTCCACGCCGATCAGCCAGCGGGTGAGCAGAAACATGCCGTAGCCGGCCAGCGTCCAACTCAGCAGCACGACCGTGTTGTAGGCCGGGATCAGGCCGAAGGCGAGTTGCACCGGCAGCGTCACCAGCCCGTTGAAGGGGTTCAGCGTGTGGAAGTAGAGGCCGACGCCGGTGGGATGGTAGAGGATGTCGGTGAAGAGCGGGTTGACCTGGCGTTCCACCAGCGCCTGCTTGAGCCACCAGAGGTTCCAGTAGTTCTGCCAGCCGTCGAAACCGTCGCCGGGGATGGCAACGGTGAAATTCAGCGCCAGCGGCCAGGTGAAGATGAGCGTGGCGAGCAGGTAGCCCAGGAGCGCCGCCAGGTGCAGGCTAACTGTGCGATGTTGCTGGCCTGGATTTTTGTTTGCAGGCAGTGAAGTAGTAGTCGCGCCGCGCAAGATGCAGATTTCTTACTGAGTTGTTGATCGCCGGTGTAATTCAGCCAGTTGCTGTTCGAGCCGCGTGAGCCTGAGCGCAAGTTCTTGCACCAACCCTTCAGCCTCTCGCCGTGCTGACATTTCTGCCTGCAGTGCAGGCAAACCCACGGCGCGTCCGAGCGCTTCATCGAACATATGCAACATAGGTTTGCTCAGCTTGCCCAGAGTGCGAAAGATCAGGGATTGCTGCATTGTCACCAGTTTCGCAACCCGGATTACTGAGCGGACACGCAAGCCGGTCAACGCAAATTCTGGACTATCGTGCTGGATGACAAGTTCGAACTCGCTGACAACACCTGGCACTTTGGAACTGATTGCTGCCAGGATGACGTCTGGCGATCCGGTGCTGAAATGATGTGGTGACACGACCAACGCGGGGCGCGCCTTTTGACGGGAAAGATCAGTGAACGGAAATGGAACCAGGACAATATCGCCCCGTTGGAGGCTCATCGTTTGCTAGCCCAGCACGGCGTTGCCAGAAGGCGCCAAATCTTGATAGATGTCTTCCTCTTCATCATCCCAAAATGAAAAGGCAGACTCGGTCAGGTGCAGCCAGCCAGCATCCTCTTTGTCATCCTCAGAGATGCCCATGAGCAGCGGTAACCGCCGCTTGAGTTCCTTCTTCTCTTTTTGGCTCAGCAACGCAATCGCAGCCGATACCTGGTCTACGTTCAGGCGTAGTTGCAGTGTCATATCACCCCTCAGACCACCGCACTGACTCGGTGCGGTGGTCTTTGTCAACCGCAATTATAGCATCTTCTCCTGCGAACCGCTGCGCCGCTGCGTCAGCCTTGCCCCTTTTCAGCCAGCCGCCAACAACTCCGCCGCGGCCAGCAGATTCTCCATCAGCATCACGTTCGTGACCGGACCGGTGCCGCCGGGGACGGGCGTCAACAGACCCGCCACTTCCGCCACGCCGGCCTGGTCGCAATCGCCCTTGAGGCCGTCGTCGGTGTAGGTGGTGCCAAAGTCGACCGCGACGGCGCCGGGCTTCACCCAGTCGGCCTTGACCATTTCGGCGCGGCCGATGGCCAGGCAGAGGATGTCGGCGCTGCGGCAGACGCCGGGCAGATCGACCGTGCGGCTGTGGGTGATCGTCACCGTGCAGTGGCGGTGGAGCAAGAGCAGCGCCATCGGCTTGCCGACAATGTCGCTGCGGCCCACGATGACTGCGTGCTTGCCTTTGAAGGAGACGCCGGCCTCTTCCATCAGCCGCAGCCCGCCCGCAGGGGTAGCCGGAACGAAGAAGGGCGGCCGGTTGGCCAGCAGCCGCCCGGCATTGAGCGGGTGCACGCCGTCCACATCCTTGCGCGGGTCCATGCGGTCGATCAGCGCGGCGTGGTCGATCTGATCGGGCACCGGCTCCAGGATCATGATGCCGTGGACCCGCGGGTCGGCGTTGAGCATGTCCAGCGCGGCCTCGACCTCCGCCTGGGTGGCCGATTGGGGGAGCACGATCATGCGGCTGCCGGCGCCGACGCCCTGGCAGGTCTTCTCGATGGCGCGGGCATAGCCGGCGCTGGCTTCGTCGTCGCCGATGCGGAAGATCGCCACCGTGGGCGCGTAGCCGTGGGCCGCGGTGAACTCCGCGAATTTCTCCTTCAATTCCTCACGCAGGCGTTTGGCCAGCGCCTTGCCGTCCAGCATCTGCGCACTCATAGTCCCACCCCCAGGTTGCCTTCGATGGCCGGTTTCGCCGCAGCGTAGGCCGCAGCCATCTCGGCGCGCAGCGTTGCCACCCGGGCGTGCCATTCGGCCAGGAACGCTTCGTCCTTGATCGAGGCCAGGTTGATGTTGATGTTGACGACCGCGCTCTGGAACGCGCCGAAGGCCAGATAGAGCGCCGTAGCCGCGTCGCTGACCACGTTGCTGTTGCCCTTGGCGCCCACCGGTTCGGCGAGCCGGGCGACGGCGATGCACTTCTGTGCGGTGGCGTAGGGCACGGCGGTGGCATGTTTGAGCGCGTCCTGCATGGCCGCGGTGCGCGCAGCCTTCTCGGCGTCGGTCTCTTTGGGCAGCTTGTAGGTGGCGGCCACCTCCTCGAAGGCGGCCGCGTCAGCGTCAGCCAGGTCGAGCAGCTCACGGCGCAGCGTCTCGCTCTGGGCGAGATAGCCGCGCATCTCCTCTTCTACGGCCGCGTATTTCTTGCGCCCGACCGTGAAGTTGATCACCATGCTGACCAGCGCGGCGGCTGCGCTGCCGGTGAGCGCCGCCGCACCGCCGCCGCCGGGCGTCGGCTCGCCCGCGGCCAGCACATCCAGGAACTCGCTTG
>JAPKMV010000447.1 GCA_026645635.1 Caldilineaceae bacterium | reverse complement strand
CTTGGCGTCTTTGCGTGAGAGTTATTCCTGCAGGTGCGCTTCCAGGAACCAGAGCGCCTTGTCCAACATGCGCGAGACCCCGGTGAAGAGATCGGCGGTGTCGGCGTCGCCGGCCGTATCCGCCGTGTCGATGGCGTCGCGCGTGCTGGCCGCCAGCGCCGCATAGCGATCCGCCAGCAGGGTGACTGCGGCCAGGCTGCCCACGGCGTCGGCGGGGAACTCCGGCAGGCGCGAGGCGTCGGCGGCCATGCGCACCGTGCCCAGCGCGTTGCCGCCCAGTTGCACCGCCCGCTCGGCCAGGTCATCGGTCGTGGCCACCAGGTCGCCGGCCAGGTCGTCGAAGAGCTTGTGCAGGGCGATGAACTGCGGCCCCTTGACGTTCCAGTGCGCCTGCTTCACCTGGGAAAAGAGATCGGCGGTGTCAGCCAGTTGCTGGTTGAGCAGGACGACCATCTTCTCGCGCACGCCTGCGGCCAGGTCATTGCGCGTCGGGTTGGCGCCGCGCGCCGCAGACTTGGCGACACTCTTCTGCGCTTTGGCCGGCTTGTCGGCCTTTGCTGTTTTTGCCATGAGATTGCTCCTTATGTGAATAAATACAGTCTTGACTGTTTACTTTTCCCCATTGTACTACAAAGCCGCAGCCTGCCGCATTTGCAGCCTGTCCACCTGCGCGCCGAAGATCAGATCGCGGCGCACGAAGTCGTTCCAGAAGGTGTGCGGATAGCGCACAGGGAGCGGATTGGCCGCGGTGAGGCGCGTCATCTGCGCGTCGTCCAGCGTAAAGTCGAGCGCGCCCAGATTGTCCTCGAGCTGGCTCAGCCGCCGCGCGCCGAGCAGCGGGATGATGTTCGGTGCGCGCTGCCGCACCCAGTTGATCGCCACTTGCGACGGCGTGCGCCCGATCTCGCTGGCCACGGCCATCACCTCGGCGGCCAGTGCCTGTTCGTGGGCATCGGCCTGACGGGCGCGCGTCGGTTCGCCAGGGCCGCCAGGCTGGTTGAACTTCCCGGTCAGCACGCCGCCGCCCAGCAGGCTGAAGGCCAGCACATCCATGCCCAGCGCCGCAGTCATCGGCAACACATCCGCCTCGGCGCCCCGTTCGGCCAGGCTGTATTCCGCCTGATAGGCGGCGAAGCGGCTCCAGCCGCGCAGATCGGCCAGCATCTGCGCCTGTGACACCACCCAGGCCGGCGTGTCGGAGATGCCCACGTAGAGCACCTTGCCGCTGCGCACCAGGTCGTCCAGCCCGCGCATGACTTCCTCGACGGGCGTGGTGCGGTCCCACATGTGCAGATAGAGCAGGTCGATCACGTCGGTGTTGAGCCGCCGCAGCGATGCCTCCACCGTGCGCGCCATGTTCTTGCGGTGGTTGCCGCCGGCGTTGAGGTCACCAAAGTTGGAACCAGGCCGGCGCAAGGTGTACTTGGTCGCGATGACAAAGGCGTCGCGGTCGGCGGCAATGAACTCGCCTATGAACTTCTCACTTGTGCCGTTGGTGTAGTTGGACGACGTGTCGATAAAATTGCCGCCTGCGGCGGCAAACGCATCGAACATCTTGCGGCTTTCTTCCTGCGATGCGCCCCATCCCCAATCTTCGCCAAAGGTCATCGTGCCCAGGCAGAGTTCAGAAACACGCAGCCCGGAACGGCCAAGTAGACGATATTGCATAATCTGGCTCCTTGTAGAAAAACAGGGGAACGGCGCGCGTCCGTTCCCCTGTTACGCACAATGATCGTGCAGGCAGTGATGGTTCTAGATAATCTGCAACTCCTGCAGCTTATGCTCCGGCACCACGCCGTTGACCCAGCCGCGGGCGTTGTAGTATTCCTCCAACATCAGGTCGAGTTCGCAGACGTGGCCTTCGGAGCCGGGCATGGTGCTCGGCTCGTGGGTGAAGCGCTTGGGCAGATAGTCCGAACCTTCGCGGAAGCCGGCCTGGTTGTTGTAGTAGCGCTCCAGGTTGTAGATGCGCTCGCCGCACTTGAGCAGCTCTTCCACCGAGTAGTCCAGACCGGTGACGCCGTTGAACTGTTCGGTGTATTCGCTCATGCCCTGGGCGAAGGCGGAGAACTTGCACAGGTCGAGCGAGTCGGAGACAGCGTGCACGTCCTGGAAGATCTTGGTCAGTTCGCCCTTGCCCTTCCAGGCCAGCGGATCGACCTTGAGCGAGCCAAAGGGCATGACGCCCAGCTCGGCCGCCGGCGTGTAGGCGCGCAGATGGCAGGCGCCGCGGTTGCTGGTGGCGTAGGCAATGCCCATACCCTTCAAGCCGCGCGGGTCGTAGGCGGGGATCGCCTGACCCTTGACCGTCATGGCCATCTCCGGGTGACCAAAGGCCGCAGCGCCGCGCGCCGTGCCCTCGGCCAGCTTGTCGCCCACGCCTTCGCGCCAGGCAATCTGCTTGGTGACTTCGACCATGGCGTGTGCGTCACCCCAGGCCAACTTGCCGTCGCCGTTGGTGTAGTTCTTCTCGCTGGCTTCCATGTACATGGAGAGCACGTTGCCCAGTTCGATGGGATCCATGCCGTAGTCATTGCACTGGTCGATGATGAAGGCCACGGCTTCGATGTTGTTGTTGCCGCAGTTGGAGCCGAGCGACCAGGCCGGTTCGTACTCCACGCTCTCCATCTTGACCTTGAAGGGGCCTTCCTTGACTTCGACTTCCTTCTTGCAAGCAACAGGACACGCATGGCAGGTCGGGTTGCCGATCAGGATGTGATCGTTGACATATTCGCCGGAGATCATTTCGGCGTTGTCCTTGCCGAAAGCGGTGAACTGCGAGTTGCGCGCCGGCAGCGCGCCGATGCTCTCGGTGATGTTCATCAGCACGTTGGTGCCGTAAACACTCAGACCACCCTTGCGCGGGGAGGTGATGTTCTCCTCAGCCATGATCGCGGCCAGGGCTTTCTTGCGCGCTTCCTTGTCCGCTTCCTTGTTGGCTGGTTTCGGCTTGTTCTTCTTGTCGCCCTTGACGATGATCGCCTTGAGGCGTTTGCTGCCTGCGACGGCGCCGGTGCCGTTGCGGCAAAGCGCACCAGGTTCTCACCGGCCGGCCCGATCGCCATGCCGTCGCACTCTTCGCCGTGGCGCTCACGCAGGATGCGCAGCGTCTCGTGGATGCCCTTGCCCCAGACATCGGTGGCATCGTGCAGCGTGACCTGGCCATCCTCGACATAGGCATAGACCGGTTTCTCGGACTTGCCCTTGAAGACCAGGCCGTCGAAGCCCGCCCATTTGAGCTTGGCCGCAGTCCAGCCGCCCATGTGGGCGTCGGCCACGGTGCCGCTCAGCGGCGACTTGGTGATGACAGCCAGGCGACCGCTCATGTTCACGTCGGTGCCGGTGAGCGGGCCATTCATCACACAGAGAATGTTGTCGGGCGAGAAGGGTTCAACCTGCGGGCCATTGTCGAAGACATACTTGACGCCGAGACCGCGAGCGCCCAGGTATTTGCGGGCATCTGTTTCGTCGATGCCTTTGTACTCCACGGCGCCGGATGTGAGATCGATCCAGGCCACTCGGTCAGTAAATCCACCGATCATGTTGTCACTCCTTTGGAAAACGTTGGTTGGGTCAACACTGTGAACGATAGCGTTGCGTACATTCCGTTCGCACAGCCTAGTGTGCAAGAAGATTCCCATGCCCAGGAGGGTGCACCTGTTAAGCAGGGTTGACGAATCGATTGAGCACGGTTTCGCAAACATTGTACTCACGCATACGCTGGTTGTCAACCAGCGCGCAGAACGCACACGGGGGCCACTTCAGGGTGGGAGCGAAAGTGTTTGGAACACGATAGCCACGGAAGGTGCAAAAGACACGAAAGACGGCGGCACTTTCGTGTCTTTCGCACCTTCCGCGTCCTTCGCGATCCGGGTTCTTGCGCCGCAGGCATGACATGGCGCCGCTGCCCCAACCGGAACTGCAACCACGCGGGTTTACCTGACGATCAGCGGCAGATAGCCGTGATGGTCAGCATACAGATCGACTGCCTGCCACTGGCTCAGAATACTGGCGCTGGCCTGGCTTTCGGTGAAGACCAGAAAAAACCAGGCAGCGAGCACGACAACAACGACGCCACCAATCAAACGGTAAAGTTGGGTTTCATCGATCTGGTTCACAGGTTGCCTCCGCTGAAACTAGAACAA
>JAPKMV010000446.1 GCA_026645635.1 Caldilineaceae bacterium | reverse complement strand
CCGGAGATTGATATGTTCCGCGGTGAGTTCATCGGCCTCAACGGAGGCGCCGATTTCTATGCCACGGACATCGATGGCCTGCGCAAGGAAGGCGAGACTTCGCTCAAGGTCTTTTTGGACATGTGCCGTGAGGATGGCGTCGAGCCGCGCAAGGAGTACTCGGGCAAGTTCAACCTGCGCGTTTCACCGCAGTTGCACGCAGCCATCGCCGCGCAGGCAGCGGCGCACGGCAAGAGCCTGAACCAGTGGGTCGCGGAGGCGCTGGATCAATCGGTGCGCGCTGGTTGACCCAGCGCCGTCGCCCTGACTTACACCCCCATCCCAAGACAGCATTCGTCAGGATGATATCAAAATCCAGAAGCACCTGCCGCCCATCGCTTTCGCAGAGCTGACCGGCTGCGAACGCGAGCTTCTGGCACAGTAGGCGCCTTGTGTATGGCAGCCAAGTCAAACTGTCATGTGCCGAACACCTCGTCCAGAAACTCCTCCAGGGGGCGTCGGGCCATCTTCCCAGGGATGGCGGTCATCAACACTGTGCGTTTGACACGCACAGTGTTGACTTCCTGCGAGGAGTCAGTAGCACGCTGCCTATGTTGACGTGCCCACGACTCAACCTGCCATGCCCGCTTGATGATTTCCCGGCCCACCGGGACGCCCGCCCCATGACGGCGGGACACTCTCCGTGCAATACTGTGCGCGTCGTTTGATGTCGTGTGTTACGTCGCTCGTATCTGCATTACCACAGGAGAGAAACCCATGTTGATCCGCAACCCGCCGCATCGCTGCTCAGTCTTCGCCGGCTTGTTGGCCTTTGCCCTGGTATTGGGCGGCTGCGCGCCGGTGCGGCCGGCTGGCCAACCGGCTGCCAGCCCGCGCGTCTATTTCGTAAGCCCGCAGGACGGCGCCACCGTCACCGCGCCGGTGAAGGTCGTCATGGCTGCCGAGAACTTCACGGTCGAACCGGCCAGTGAGACCGTCACCCCGGGACACGGCCACCTGCACATCATGGTCGACACCGACTGCGTGGCGGCCGGCCAGGGCGTGCCCAAAGACGACACCCACCTGCATTTCGGCAAAGGTCAGCTCGAAGCGGAACTGGCGCTTGCCCCCGGCGCCCACACCCTCTGCCTGCAGGCGGCGGACGGCTTGCATGTGGCGCTGCCCGGCGCGGGCATGACCCAGACCATCGCCATCTCCGTGGAGTAAAAAGAAGGTGCAACCAATGGACACACCAGCCATATTCTCTGGCCAATCACGCTTCCGCTTCTGGTGGCCGAACGCGCCGCTGGACAGCGCGGCGCAGCGTCCGCACGCCTGGGCCGCGCTCCTGGCGGGCGCCGGCCTGGGCCTCGTCTGGGGTGTTGCCGCGCGGCTCTGGATGCGGCTGATCTCCACCCATCCGGAGTTCTCCGTCGAAGGCACGGCAGGCATCCTGGTCATCGCCACGCTCTTCGGCGCGTTCACCGGGCTGGCGTATGCGGCGCGGCGACGGGGCTGGCGCGGCTGGAGATACTACACAGCGCGCAGCCTGGCCGTAATCTTTTTCATCCCCTTTGGCGCGGCGGGCGGGACGCCGCTGATGCTCACTGTGCTCCTGGCGGCATTGGGGTTGACGCAGCGGGCCGCCGTCGGCTTGTGGGTCGTGGCCGGGCTGGCTCTGCTCCTGGCGACGGCCACGGATCTCGGCGTGCCCATGCAGGCGGCGTATCTGGCGCTGGCGTTGGCTGCGGCATTGACATTGTGGTCCTGGCTGGCGCGGCGCTGGCAGGACAAGCCCTGGGTCGCCGCCGCAGATCGCTGGATAGAGCGCGGCGGACGGCTCGTCCCGCTGCTGCTGGCTGCGGCCGGCTTCGCGTGGGTTGCTCGCTCCGTTCTGGAGGCGCGACCAGGTCTGCCCGGCGTCGTTGCGCTCATCCTCTATGTGGCGCTGCTCGTCCCGCTGCTGCTGGCGTTGCGCGTCGGGTTGTCGCCGCGGGCCGCAGAGAATTTGCCGGTTGCACTGCCGGCACAGGCGTAGGAAAATGGCGGCTGCATTGTTGCGCGTTCGGCGAGGATCGAATTCATGACTGGGCCTGCCTACATCTCCAATCCAGACCAATCCGCACCGCTGCGGTCAACTCTCTGGCTGGCGCGCATCCTGTGGGGTGCAGTGGCGCTGCTGGTTGTCGCCGTCGGTGTCGCCATGCTGCCCCGCCTGGTAGTGGAAACCCGCTTCGCGTGGTCCATGCAGGAGGCCATGAACGCTGCCGCGCGTTGGCTGCCCTTCACGACCTACGTGCTGCTGATCGTGGCGGTACGGCTGGCAGTCGGCCTGGTCTATGCGGCGGCCGGGCTGATCATCTGCTGGCGCCGGTCGAACGACCCGTTTGCGCTCTTCGTGTCGGCCACCCTGCTCCTGCTTGCCCTGGCCTTCGGGCTGAACGGCGATCTGTCGGCATGGGAGCTGCCGCCGCCACTGATGGTGCTGGCGCCCTGGTTGCCGACGCTGATGGGTGGAGTCACCCTGGCCAGCTTCGTCCTGCTCATCTTCCTTTTCCCGGATGGCCGCTTTGTTCCCCGGGGCGTGCGCTGGATCGCCGTCCCACTGGTCGCATTGATTGGATTGGCGACGCTCGCGGTCCTTTCCCCGCCGGTCGCGGTCGCACTGGCTTCCTTCTGGCGCGCCGTTGGCGCCGATCCCAACGAAGCCGGCTGGTATCTCCTGATGTGGGCGCTGCTCGCCGGCATGGTGAGCGGCCTGATTGCACAGATCTACCGCTTCCGCCGTGCGGCGGACCGGCAGCAGCGCCAGCAAATCAAGTGGGTGACATGGGGGCTTAGCACACCGCTGCTGGTCCTGCTGATCAACCGCCTGCTTGACTGGATCATCCCTGAACAGTCGCTCTTCCACGCGATCGACAATCTGGTCTCGCCACTGCTGTTGACGTTGATCCCGCTTGCCATCCTTTTCAGCATCTTACGCCATCGGCTGTGGGACATTGACCTGCTCCTGGATCGCACCTTCGTTTACGGCGCCCTCACCGTGGCGATCCTGGCGGCCTACATCCTGCTCGTCGGCATCCTGAGCATCTTCTTTCAGGGCGGCGACCTCTGGCTGGCAGTGATCGCGACCGGGGTGATCGCCCTGCTCTTCCAGCCGCTGCGCCAGGCGTTGCAGCGCGCCGTCAATCGCCTGCTCTACGGCGAACGGGACGATCCGGCCACGGTGCTGGCCCGGCTGGGTCAGCGGCTGGAGGGCGTCCTGGCCGCCGATGCCGTACTGCCCACCCTGGTGGAGACGGTGGCGACCGCGCTCAAGCTGCCCTATGTGGCGGTGGCGCTCGAACAGGACGGGGGAACGCCAACAGGGTTGACCGAACACGGCCAGCGTCCGGCGCAGGTCGAGTCCTTTCCCCTGCTCTACCAGGGCGATCTGCTGGGCCGGCTGGATGCGGCGCCGCGCGCGCCCGGCGAGAACCTGACTGCCGGCGACCGGCGGCTGCTGGCCGACATCGCCCACCAGGCGGGTCCGGCCGTCCATGCCTTGCTGCTCACCACCGACCTGCAGCGTGCGCGCGTCCGGCTTGTCACCGCGCGCGAGGAGGAGCGCCGTCGCCTGCGCCGCGACCTCCACGACGGGCTGGGGCCGCAGCTCGCCACCCTGGCCATGCAGGTGGACGCCGCCCGCAATCTGCTCACCGCCGATCCAGACCGGGCGGATCAACTGCTGCAGGAGAACAAGCGCCAGATCCAGGAGGCACTGGCAGACATCCGGCGCCTGGTCTACGATCTGCGCCCGCCCGCGCTGGACCAACTGGGGCTGGTCTCGGCGCTGCGCGACTACGCCGCCGGCCACGCGGCGGGCAATCTCCAGGTGATCATCGACGCGCCGGAGCCGCTGCCGCCGCTGCCCGCCGCCGCCGAGGTGGCGGCCTATCGCATTGCGCTGGAGGCGCTCACCAATGTGCAGAGCCACGCTCAGGCGCAGCGCTGCTGGATCCGCCTGCGGGTGAACGGCGGGCTGCACCTGACAATCGAGGATGACGGGCTCGGCATCGCGGCGGACGTGCGCCACGGCGTCGGGCTGGCGGCGATGGCCGAACGGGCTGCGGAGTTGGGAGGTACGTGCACCGTCGCGGCCGGCAACGGTGGCGGTACGCTGGTACGCGCGTGGCTGCCGATCGTG
>JAPKMV010000445.1 GCA_026645635.1 Caldilineaceae bacterium | reverse complement strand
CGATGATCAGCAGGCGCACCATCAGCGGGCTGCTGATCAGCGGCGGTTCATCCTCACCCATGTGGGCGCGGCGTTCGGCTTCCAGCCGGCGAATACCGGCGATCATCTCCTGCGCCTGCGCCTTGGCTTGGCGCGGCGCCTCGGCGTAATAGACGCCGTAGGCCCGCTCGACCAGCGCGGCGATATGCGCCTCCTGCAGCGGCTCTACCTGCACCTCGCGGAAGCCGCCGGCCAGCGTCGAACTGCCTTTGTACGCCTGGGTGCGGCAGGTGACAATGGCGCGCAGGTGGGTTCCAGAGGCGCCGGCAAAGAGCGATTCGATCTGGGCGCGCACCAGGCCGCGATCATCTTCGTCCGGCACTTCGTCCAACCCATCCAGCAGCAGGAAGACGCCGCGCCCGCTCTCCAGCAGCCGCACAAAGAAATCGTCGGGCAGGCCGGGGACGCCTTCACAGCCGGCCAGATATTCGGACAGGAAGGTCGTCAAGGTGCGCTTGCGGCGGTCATCGCGGTGCTTGCGCAGATGTTCGGCGTAGAGGCTGATCGGCGCAAAGATCGGGATCGGCAGCGCCTCGTCCGCCAGAAGCCGCAGGCCGAGCCGGGACGCTGCGAACGCTGGATCGTCGTCAGCCAGGGCTTTTGCCAAGGCCCAGGCCACATGCTGCAGCACGGTGGTCTTGCCGCTGCCCGGCCCGCCGATCACCACCAGTTGGCGGTTGACGGACAGCAGGCGATCCATGCTCAGTTCTTCCGGTTTCCCGGTCGCCATGCGCGTGGGCCGCACCTCCGCCGAGAGGGGCACATAGACTTCGCTGAGTGGCAGCGACACCGGCCCGTGCTGCTTGATGCCGCGCAGGTTGACGACGCCCAGGCTGCCCTGCACCCAGGCCAGGTAGCGCCGGATGTGGCGGGCAAACGCTGCCTCATCCACCGTCTCATCCGCGTGGCGGTAGTAGTTGTGGATGATGGTGGTGATACTCTGGGTGTTGCCTTCGCCGACGACAACGTGCTGCGCGTTGTCGATATCAGCGGCAGTGATCCGTCCCTGATGGGGTGTGGCGGTAGACTGTCCTGTGTTCGGTGCGGACATAGGGCGCCTGCTTTCTGCAACGGCTGGTCGATACAGTCATTATCCGTGATCTGCGGCTGACAGACAAGGCGCGAGTGTAACCAGGGTGTACTTTACGTTGGGCGAGCACTTGCAGATGGACTTTGCGACCGGCCTTCCGGGAAGGGGTCAGGCGCACTTGGCGTATCCGTGGATTGGTGCTGACCCCTTCCCGAAAGGTCGAAGCGTCACCAACTTGAAGTGTAGTGCCTTGTACGTATGAAGGTGTCACACCAACGACCAATCCACCCGCTGGTAAAGCTGACGCACTGGAATCTCCACGTTGATCGATTCCAGGGTGATGATCTCGTCATCCGCAGTATACTCGGTCAGCAGCCACCGCCCGTTCGCCAATTTATGATAGCAATCGATGTGCACGCGGTACTGGTCAACCAACAGGTAGTCTTGCAGCGAAGCGAGGGCGCGATACCAGGCGAACTTTTCACCTTGATCGAGGCCCCGCGTCGACTTCGACAGCACCTCCACGATCACCGTCGGATTGGCAATTGCATCGGTGCGCTCAGGGAAATAGTGCACCGGCCCGCAGACCACCATCGCATCAGGATAGGTGAACAAGTCGTAGTCCGCCACCCAGAGCTTGAGATCACCGCTGAAGACCTCGCAGCGGCCTACTTCCAACCGTGCATCGAGGGCGCTGCAAAGACTGACCGCAATGCGGTTGTGGTTGGATGTGCCGCCTGCCATGGGGAACAGTTCTCCTGCAAAATATTCACTTCTTGCGGTTGCCGTTTCTTCGTGTTGCAGATACGCCAATGGCGAAAGGCGCACTCCCCCCAGCACCGTTGTCATCATGACCTCCTTACGCTAGCCCAAGCAACAGACCAGCAGATTGTAACTGCAAATCGCCGTTTTCGGAAAGCCATTCTGGGCACCCTTCTCACGTCCCACCATATGTAAGCCTTCGCACTTGCAATTCCTTGCATCTATGCCAGGATAGACGCTGCCAGGCGCCTTGTCTGGCCGGCGCGTACAATGATTATCGTAGTCTCATGGAGAGTTTGTTCATGTATCATTTCCACCGATTGGCAATTTTGCCGTTGATCTTGCTGCTGCTCGCCGCGTGCGCGACGCCGGGCGCGGCGCCGGCTGCCCAGGAAGCTGCGACCGCACCTGAGCAGTTGCGCATCGTCACCACCGTCTCGCCCATTACCAACATCGTCTACAACATCGCCGGCGACAAGGCAGCTATCGTCGGCATCGTGCCGGAGGGGGTCAACTCGCACACCTTCGAGCCGGCGCCGTCGGACGCGCGGCAACTTGCTCAGGCTGACCTCATTTTCATCAACGGGCTGAAGCTGGAGGAACCGACGCTCCAGTTGGCGGAGGCCAATCTGAAGGAAGGGGCTGAAATCATCCTGCTCGGCGATCAGACCATCAGCGAGGACGAGTACGCCTATGACTTCTCCTTCCCCAAGGAGGGCGGCAGCCCGAACCCGCATCTCTGGCCCAACCCCTTCCACTCGCTCCGCTACGCCGAGATCGTGCGCGACACGCTGGCGGCGCGCGACCCGGCCAACGCCGCCTACTATGGCGCGAACTACGACGCCTTCGCCGCACGCATCACCGCGCTGGACGAGGCGATCAAGGCGACGGTGGCTTCGATCCCAGAGGAAAATCGCAAACTGCTCACCTACCATGACTCCTGGGCCTACTTCGCCCCGCGCTACGGCATGACCGTGATCGGCGCGATCCAGCCGGCAGACTTTGCCGAACCGTCGGCGCAGGACATCGCCGACATCATCGAGCAGATTCGTGCGGAGAGCGTGCCGGCCATCTTCGGCTCCGAGGTCTTCCCGTCACCGATCCTGGAACAGATCGCCCGTGAAACAGGCGCAACCTACGTGGACGACCTGCGCGACGACGATCTGCCCGGCGCACCGGGCGAGGACAACCATTCCTATCTCGGTCTGATGCAAGAAAATCTGCGGGTGATGGCGGAAGCATTGGGCGGCGATCCCTCACTCATCGTCGACTTCGACCCGTCCAACATCCCCGGCGCGGACGGAACCGTCGAGCAGAATCAGTAGAGGCAATACACAGAGGGCGCGGAGGATACACAGAGGTAACGGAGAGATAACAGAGTTGGCATCCAACCAACGCTCCGTGTTCTCTCTGTGTTCTCTGCGCCCCCTCTGTGTACCGCAAGGAACAGACAATGGAACCGGTTGTCGAGGTAAAAAATGTCTCCTTTGGCTACAGCGGCGCGCCGGTGCTGGAGGACATTTCGCTGCACCTGCATCGCGGGCAGTTTGCCGCACTGGTGGGGCCGAGCGGCGCAGGCAAAACCAGCCTGCTCAAGCTGATCTTGGGCACGCTCCGCCCCAACCAGGGCGTGGTCAGCGTCAATGGGCGCAGCCTGGACGGCCGCCCCGCCGGCCAGGTGGCCTATGTGCCGCAGATCGAGACGGTGGACTGGAACTTCCCGGTGACGGTGGAACAGGTGGTGCTAATGGGCCGCATCCGCAAGAGCGGCCTGTGGCCGTGGCCCTCCGCCGCCGATCGGCGGCTCATGCGCGAAGTGCTGGAGCGGCTAGAGATCGCGCACCTGACGACACGCCACATCCGCGCGCTCTCCGGCGGGCAGCAGCAGCGCGTCTTCCTGGCACGGGCGCTCATCGCCCAGCCTGACCTGCTGGTGCTGGATGAGCCGACCAGCGGGGTAGACATGCGCACCGCGGAGAACGTGCTGCACCTGCTGGCCGAGCTGAACCGCCAGGGCATCACGATCCTGATGACGACCCACGACCTCAACGCCGCAGCCGCACATCTGCCCTGGGTGATCTGCCTCAATCGCAGCGTCATCGCCCAGGGGCCGCCGGAGGAAGTTTTCACCGAGGACAGCCTCAACCGCACCTATCACGGCGAGATGATGGTGATCCACCACGACGGCATGATCCTGGTGCAGCAGCGGCCCCACGGCCACACACACCGGGACATTCTGCCCAACCCGACGCCCGGCCATGCGCCTGACGCCCATGACCAGACAGCGCTTTTCCAGGAGGAACTCGTCCATGCAGTGGCTGCTTGAACCCTACCAATTCGAGTT
>JAPKMV010000444.1 GCA_026645635.1 Caldilineaceae bacterium | reverse complement strand
GTAGGTGCGCTTCACCGCCTGCAGCCGCGCCAGGTTGCCGCCGCAGTAGGCGTGCAGGTAATCCGCCTGGCTGGGGTCGATGAAGTTCTGGTAGTAGAACACCAGTGGCTCCGTGGGTGCTCATCTTTTTATCCGCAGAGAGGCTATTCAGTCACCAGAGCTTTTTGGCCACGAATTGCACGAATCTTAACGAATTCAAGGCGGCAATTTGTCCAAATTCGTCAAAATTCGTGTCATTCGTGTCCTGGCAGTAAAGTCATCCACAGATGACGCAGATGATAAAACTCACGCTGCGTCATCTGCGGATAGCCTGAGTCTACTTCATGGCGGCCTGCACCGTCACCGTATACAACTGCTGTTCCGGCGTCAGTTCGCAGGCAGAGATCGGCTGGTCGGCCGGGCAGTTGGCCGCAGGATCGGGCGTCCACTCGGCGAGGATCAGCAGCAGCGCGGCGTCGCGTGTCATGCCGATGCCCATGCCCGTCGGCCCACCCGCCGCGTACTGCATATCCTCTTCCCAGCCGACAAAGGCGGCTTTCAACGCATCGACCACCGCCATCGGGTCGCTGAAGTCGGCGCCGGTGCCGGTGGCCGTCAACTGGCAGCCCGTGCCATCTTCCTGGTGGATGTAGTCGGTGAAGGGCGCTTCGCTCATGGTGAAGCTGACGCCCAGCGCTGCCTCGGCGTCGGTCTGGAGCGTCGTGCACGCGTCCGCGGGGATCGGCACGTACGCGCCGGCGGCGGCATCAGCGGCGGGCGGCTCGATCACGTACCAGAAATCGGCGATGAAGCCCTGGGCGTCGGCCTGGGCCACCTGCTCGCCCTTGACCGGGACGCCGTCGGCGCAGCTCCAGGAGAAGACGGTGGCGCGGCCAGTCGCCGCAGCCGGCACGACCTCGGCGCTGGGATTCTCCTTGCAGAAGGCCACCGTGCCCTCGTTGGGCGTTTCGCTCAAGTCGGCTTTGGCGTCGCAAGGCAGGTTGGCGCCGACAAAACACGCCTTGACCTGGCCATCGGCGCAGCGCCAGAAGGTGCCGTTGTTGTAGAAATCGGCGGGCGTATCAGCCGGCGCGTTGAACACCTGGCGCAGGCCCTCGACGACGGCGGCGGGCGGCTGCTCACCAGTGTAGCGGGCGTCCGGCGCGTCGATGGTGCCGACCGCGGCGCAGTAGGCGAAGGGGTCGGTGAAGGTCGCGGCGGCGCTGGCGCTGCTCTCGCCGGGCGCGCATTCGCCGCGCATCAGCGCCCACTCCTCACATTCGCTGCCGTCGGGGAAGATGCAGTAGCCGACTTCGCCGCCCACGTCCTGGCGAATGTCCAGCGTGCCGCCTTCCGCGATACAGTTCTCCGAGGCCGGGTTGGCCATGCCGGCCGTCGGGGCAACGCGGGTGACCGGCGCACAGGCGGTCAACAGACCGAGGGAAAGCACTAACACAAACAGCAATAAACGCGGTTTCATCGTTGCTCCTTTTATCTGACAGTTTCATGATCTACTACAGACGATTGGTAGTTTCTCAATATTCTGGGGGCAAGGGCACGATACACCCGTGCCCTTGCGGTTATCTCCCCCAGATTATTGAGCATCCACTGTGATTATCTCACAGATCTCCGACGGCAGGTGACTTTCACTGCTGCAGCACCACGGGCAGAAAGACCTTACGCTCCGCAGCGACTGTGACGACGGTCTGAGCCTGTTGGCTGCCTGCGGCGTTGGTGGCGGTGACCGTAGCGGTGTAGGTTCCTGTGGCCGTGTAGATGTAGCTGGCGGCAGCCCCGCTGCCCGTTCCCACACTGTCGCCGAAGTCCCAGGTGTAGGTGATGTTGCTGCCTGCGCCCACCGTGGCGGTGAAGGCGGTGGACTGACCGAGAAGCGTCGGCCCATCGTTGATTGCGGCCAGCCCTGCAATGGGCGTATCGGTGAAGCTGGCCTCATATGCGCCCAGGTCTACCGTGCCGTTGACGATGCGGGGATTGCCGTCCAGGTCGGTGGTGACGCCGGCAGGGATGGCGGCGTTGTCGCCGACGTTGAGGGCCGGGGAGCCAGCTTGCAGGCGCAGATTGCCAGTCGTCGTGGGGTTGGTCGTGGCGTCAACGGGCGTGACGAAGAGCGGATCCGCGTCGGCGAGGTTGTTGCCTCCGTCGGTGCCGCACGCGCTCGCCCAGACGCCGCCGGGGTTGCATCCCTGCACCAGGCTGTGAGCAACGTTGGGCACGGCAGCGACGTTCAGGATGGAAGAGAGATCGTTCTTCCAGCGGTTGTTCCAGAAGATGGTGTTGCGGAGGATGGGCGCGCTATCCCCACCCTGGGCGTTGGTGTACATTCCAGCTCCCCCAGCCCAATCGACCCAGTTGCCGCTGAACGTCACGTTGATCAGAACCGGGCTGCTGAAACCACCGTCCAGGGATTCCTCCGGGTTACCGCTGCTGTCATTGTAGATCCCGCCGCCTGCGTTCACAGCCACATTGCCGCTGAAGAGGACATTGATCAACGTGGGGCTGCTTGTGCGGCCATCTTGGCCAACGTTGCTCATGCCGCCGCCGTTCATGCCTGCCCAGTTGCCCAGGAAGGTGACATTGGTCAGCCTGGGGCTGCTGCCAGAGTTGTACATCCCAGCCCCATCCCGAGCCAAGGTTGAGTTTTCGATAAAGGTCACATTGGTCAGCGTGGGCGAGCTGGCAATGTCGCCCCCGTTGTTGTACATGCCGCCGCCGCTGAAGTTGGCCGAATTCTTACGGAAGATAGTATCAACCAACGTTGGGCTGCTCACGCCAGTGCTGCCGTTGTTGTACATCCCGCCGCCTCTGGACTCAGCTTTGTTATCGCTGAAGGTGACATTGGTCAGGCTGGGACTGCTCATGCCTTGTCTGCCATCGTTGTACATGCCGGCGCCCAAGCTGGTGGCCTGGTTGCCACGAAAGCTGACATTGGTCAGGACGGGGCTACTCTGCCCGCCGAATCCACCGGCGCTGTTCATCCCGCCGCCATTACTCGCCTTGTTGTTGGTGAAGGTCACGTTGGTCAGGATGGGGCTGCTCTGCCCGCCACTGCTGCCACCAGCGTAAAGTCCGCCCCCCCAGTCAACAGCCAAATTCGCGCTGAAGATGAGATTGCTCAACGTGGGGCTGCACTGGCTGCCGCTGCCGCTGCCGGCACAGAAGAGACCAGCGCCTGATGGACCGGAACCGTCGGCTTTGCCTGCGGTGATGGTGAAGCCGTCAATCACCGTTGCGCTGGTGATGGGGCCGTTGTTCACACCGTCCAGCCAGAGGACGTGATAGCTGTTGCCGCCCACAATGTTGGCCGTGTCCGTCACCACGCCGTTGGCGTCCGCGGCGTCGTTGCCCTCAATGTCCCCGCTGAGGACGGTGGGGTTGGCGACCCAATCCCGCTGGGTGCGCAGGGTCTCAGTGGCCGCGAAGCCGCCGTAGAGTTGCACATTGTTGTGGCGCAACAGGAAGGAGTCACTGCGGGCCACGCCGGGGGTGTAAACGCCCGTCGCCACCCAGATTTCGTAGGAGGTGCTGGGGTAGTTATTGGCTACCTTCAACGCGCTCTGCACACTGGTAAACGCGTCGGCCCAGGACGAGCCGTTGTTGGCGCCTGTGGCCCCCTGGCTGACATAGAGCGGCGAGGTCGTCAGGATTTCATACACGCCCAGATCCACCGTGCCGTTGGAGATGCGGGGACTGCCATCCAGGTCGGTCGTCACACCCGCGGGCAGGGCGGCATTGTTCCCAGCGTTAATGGCGGGGGAGTCGGCTTCCAGGCGCAGGTTGCCTGCGACCGTGGGGGCTGTCGCCGGGTCCACAGGGGTTTGGAAGCGGGGATCGGCGTCGGCCAAGTTGTTGCCGCCGTCGGCGCCGCACGCGCCCGCCCACGCGCCGCCAGGGTTGCACCCTTCCACCAGGCTGTGGGCGATGGTAGGCATGGCGGAATCGTTGAGAATGGACGAGACATCGTTGCCCTGCCGGTTGTTCCAGAAGATGGCATTGCGGATGGTGGGATTGCTGGCAAGATTCGCCATGCCGGCGGCGTTCGCAGCACGATTCCCACTGAAGGTGGTGTTGACCAAACTGGGGTTGACCACACCCGGGGCGGTGGCGGCGTTGAGGATGCCGCCGCCTAAGGCAGAAGCCTGGTTGCCGCTGAAGAGGACATTGGTCAGGCTGGGGCTGGTGT
>JAPKMV010000443.1 GCA_026645635.1 Caldilineaceae bacterium | reverse complement strand
CACAACGATGCTTTGGCGCCGGATCGCCGCCCAATCGAGCCGCGCGCCGGCGGCGTTGGCCGCTTCGTCGCGCGCGGCCGGCAGCGCGGCCGCCAACCGGGCATAGTCATCCTGGTCCACCGGCTGCACCGTCACGCCGCTTGCCTGGCGCAGCCCTTGGGCCAGGCCGAACAGCCGTCCCGCCGCAGCGCCATCCCGGTCGGCCAGCACGCCGGCCAATTTCTCCAGCGCGGGCGCCACTACTTGCACGCTCTCTGCATCCAGACCCGCGGCCAGCGCCTGACGCAGCACCGCCTCTGCCTGCGCCGGGTCGCCCTGGTGGAGATAGACCTGACCCAGGTTGATCTGGGCTACGGCGATGAAGTAGGGATCGCCGCTGCGCTGCAACTGGGCCATGCTGGCGCGGTAGTGCTGCGCCGCCGCAGTGAGATCGCCCGCCATGCGCGCAATTTCACCCAGGTTCATCAGCGTGATCCCCGCCAGCCAGTGGTCGCCGATCGCGCTGGAATGTTCCAGGCTGGCAGCCGACCAGGCGCGCGCACCGGCCAGATCGCCGCGATTGACAGCCTCGGCGCCCAACCCGTCGAAGGCGTAGGCCATCTCTCGCTGGTCGCCGACCGACCGGGCGAGTTCCAGCGCCGCCAGGAAGTGCGCGCCGGCCAAATCATAGGCGCCGCGGTAGAAGGCAATCGTCCCGCTGCAGTTGAGAAAGCGGGCGCGGAGGCCAGGGGCGATGGCGGCACTCTCGGTTGCGTCGTCAAGAATGTCGAACCACGGCGCAATCTCGGCCAGGTGGTTGCGCGCTACCCAGAAGTGACGGAGCGCCACCACCAGCCGCAGCGCCGCCTCCACCGCGCCGGCGCCCAGGGCATACTGGATCGCCGTAAAAAAGTTGTAGCGCTCCGGCTCCAGCCGCTGCAGCCAGCGCGTCTGTTCGGCGCTATGCAGCCGCGGCTCTGCCTGTTCGGCCAGGGTGAGGCACCATGCCAACCGGCGCTGTTGGGCGTCGTCGAATTCGCCCGCTGCCGTTAAAAGCATGGCCGCGTACTCACGCACCGTCTCCAGCAGCCGCACGCGGCGCACATCGCCCACGCTCTCCAGCCGCACCAGGCTCTTGTCCGCCAGCACCTGCACAGCCGGCAGGCTGATCTCCAGCGCGGCCACGCCATCGAGCGCGGCGCCGCCGTCGAAAACGCTCACCAGGCGCAGCGCCCGCTGCTCTTCCGGCGCCAGCAGGGCATAGCTGTGCTGCAGCGCGGCGGTGAGGGTGCGCTGTTCCGCGCTGAGTTTTGCGGCGCGTTTGCCCAGCAGCGCCAGGCGGTCGGTGCGGAGATGCGCCAGCAAATCCTGCACGGTCATCTCCGGCGCATGGGCGGCGATCAGTTCGATGGCGAGGGGCAGGTTGTCCAGCCGGCGGCAGAGTTCGCCGATGGCTTCCTGCTCGGCGGGCGACGGCGTGTAGCCTGGTTGGTGGCTGCGGGCGCGGGCGACAAACAGCGCGACGGCGCTGTGGCTGTCGAGCGGCTGAACCTGGACGATCTGTTCCGCACGCAATTTCAGCCGCTCTCGCGAGGTGACCAGGATGCGCAGCCGAGGACACGCCTTCAGCAGGTCGGCCACCAGCGCCGTTGCGGCGGACGTGCGGGCAAAGTCGTCGAAATTGTCGAGAAAGAGCAGCAGGTCGCGGCAGCGCAGATGGTCGATCAGCCTGGTGGCAGGCGGGCGCGTGTCCTCGACGATGTGCAGCGCCGTGGCGATGGCGGCGGCCACCAGCTCGCTGCCGCCCACATCGCCCAGCCAGACCGTGTACGCGCCGTCGGCAAAAAAGGGCGCCGACACGCGCACCACTGCCTGCGCCAGGCTGGTCTTGCCGACGCCCGGCGGGCCGAGCAACGTGAGCAGGCGTCCGGGGTGATGCTGCATCCGCCGGCAGAGCGCGTCGATGTCTGCAACGCGGCCGATCAGGCCACCTGCCGTTGAGTCGTGGTCGGCAGGCGTCGGCGCCGCAACGGTTTCCGCGGGCGGGGCAGCCGCCAATGCCAGTAAGCGGTCGACCAATTGCGCGTCGCCGGCCGCTGTCAACACCGGCGCAAGCTGCGTGCGCACCATCGCCGCGTCCGGGCGGCGCTGTCCGGTTTCCAGCGCGCTGATGTAAGAGACGCTGCAGCCGGCTGCGGCCGCCAATGCGCCTTGGGTCATCCCGGTGCGCTTGCGCAGGTGGCGCAGCATCTCGCCAAAGGTCATCCCGGTGGCCACGGCTTAGCCCTCCGCCAGTACCGCGTCGATAGTCAACGACTGCCCGGCGCGGCTGGCGGCGTCCCGCGCTGCCGGCGCCATCCGGGCGGTGACGCCGGCGCGCACTTGCTGATAGTCCCCTTCATCACATGGCGCCAGAAACGGCGGGAAACGGTCGAAACGCTGCCAGGCCGCGGCCAGAAGCGTGGCAGCGCGTTCATCGTCGCCCGCAGCCGCAGCCAGCGCGCCAAGACCGGCGAGCGCGCGCCCAACCATGCGCTCGTCGTGCTGCGCGTGGGCAAGCTCCAAACTGGTGCGGTAGTGCTGCCGTGCCGCGGCGACCTCACCGCGGCGCCGCGCGATCTGGCCGAAATGATGCTCGGTGAGCATGACGCCTTCCTGCACGCCCAGTTCGTCGAAGAGGGCGCGCGCCTGGCGATAGGCAGCCTCGGCGCCGTCGAGATCGTCGCAGTACCAGCGCGCCTCGCCCACCACTTCATGCGCCCACGCCAGATCGCGCAGCCGATCCAGCGCCGCCACGACGAGCAGCGCCTCCTCGGCAAGCTCGCGCGCTTCCGCGTAGCGCCCCTCCAGCCCATCGACAACCGCCAGTTGCAGCAGGGCGTGGGCGCGGCCGTTGGCATCGTTCGCAGTCTGATGCAGCGCCAGCGATTCGGTGAAGTAGGCGCGGATGCGGGCATCGCGGCGGTCGCCATAGCCGAGCACCATCGCGGTCGAACTGAGCAGCGTCGCCAGCCAGCCGGGGTCGTCCAGGCGCCGCACAAGCGTGATCGCCTGCTCGAAACAGGCGATGGCCGCGGTCGCGTCATGCCTGTCGAAGTGCAGCCAGGCCAGCTCATTCAGCGCCGCCGCCCGCCCGCGCGCATCCTGCAACCTCGTGAAGAGCGTCAGGGCGTCCGCCAGCAGCACGTGGGCGTCGGCGTGGTCACCCTGGTTGTGGGCAAGCTGGCCGGCGGAGAGCAGGGCATAGCCGCGCGCGGTGTCGGCGATGGCGTCCACGGCCAGTGTCTGCGCCAGCCACGCCCGCCCCTCACGCAGATGCCCGCGCGCATACCAGAACTCCTTGAGCGCCGCAGCCAGCCGCACCGCTTCGTGCGCGCCGGCGTCGATCCAAAAGCGCAGCGCCGCGCGCAGGTTGTCGAAGTTGATGGTCAGCACAGCGAGCTGCGGCGGGTCGGGCGTTGCGCAGCGTTCCGCCAGCGCCAGGAAATGGGCGGCGTGGGCGCGACGGGCGGCGGCCTGCTCACCTGCCGTGTGCAGACGGTCGTCGGCGTAGGCGCGGATCGTGACGTAGAGCGTGTAGCGCACGGGCTGGCTCTGCCCCCACGCCGGATGCACCAGGTTGTGATCCACCAGCGCGGCCAGGTCATCGGCCGTGAAGCCCAGCGCAATGACTGCCTCCGCGTCGAAGCCGCCGGCAAAGGGCGCCAGCCAGCGCAGCAGCCGCTGGTGATGGGGCGTCAGGAGCAGATAGCTGCGGTGAATGGCGTTCGCCAGGGTGCGGTGATGGGCGGGCAGGTCGCCAGGCCCGTCGCTCAGCATGTCAAGACGATGGTCGCGCAACCGCGCCAGCAGCGCCGCCGGTGGGTAGACGTTCACGTGGGCGGCGCACAGTTCGATCGCCAGGGGCAGACAATCCAGTTCGCGGCAGATCTGCGCCACGGTCGCCTGCTCTGCCGGCAGCAAGTGCAACTCCGGATCGCTGGCGGCGACGCAGGCCGCAAACAGTTCGACCGCAGCGTCGAGCGCCAGCGGCGTAACGGCGAAGCGCTGCTCCTGGCGCAAATGCAGGCGCTGGCGGCTGGTGGCAAGGATGCGCACGCCAGGACATGCGGCCAGCAGCTCGCTGACCAGCGGCGCCGCGGGCAGCAACTGTTCCAGATTGTCGAGCACGATCAGCAGCTCCTTGCGGCGCAGATGGGCAAT
>JAPKMV010000442.1 GCA_026645635.1 Caldilineaceae bacterium | reverse complement strand
TTGGGCTGCGACACCGGATCTTCGCCACCGTCGAACTACGCGGTGACTTATGACCGCGCCTTCCTGGCTGTCCTGGGTGAGGCATCGCGCCTGTTGCCGGGCAGCGCGGCGAATTTCTTGGTGCAAGTGCGCAACCCCTACGATCAGGAAGACCCGGTGGTGGCGGACACAGAAGTCCGCGTGCAGCTCTATGGCGGCGACGGCAGCGCGGCGCAGGAGGTCTTCAGCGGCTACACCGATCGCGCCGGCATCGTCGAGGTGCGCTTTCCGACGCCTGATGACTTGGCGCCGGGCGACTACCAGATGACCATCGAGACAGAAGTCGATGGCGCGCGCAGGGTACTCCAACAGCCGGTGTATGTCGGTCGCGTCTACAACGTGCTGCTCTCCACCGACAAGCCGGTCTATCAGCCAGGACAGACGGTTCATGTGCGCGGGCTGGCCCTCGACGCGCTCGACCTGCACGCGGCCGACGGCGAGTTGGTCACCTTCATCGTAAGCGACCCGCAGGGCAACAAGCTGATGCGTGAGGAGGTCGCCACCAGCGCCTACGGTGTGGCCAGCGTCGACTTTGCCCTCGACGCCCTGGCGCCCAGCGGCGACTACATTTTGACCGCCGCGCTGGGCGCCACGGAAAGCAGCCGCAGCGTCGAGGTAAAGCCCTACACGCTGCCCCGCTTCGAGATCATCTTCAGCCCTGACAAGCCCTTTTACCTGCCCGGTGACATCGCCACGGGGCGCATCGAGGCGCGCTACTTCTTTGGCAAACCGGTGGCCGGCGGACAGGTGACGATGCGCGGCGCGGTCACGGTGGACGACGTCACGGAGCAGGTGCTGGAGATCACCGGCGTCACCGACGACGAAGGTGTCTTCGCCTACGAATTCACCGTGCCCACAACCTTCAGCGGTCGCCTCAACAACCGCAAGGCCACCGTCGACCTTACCATCGCAGTGGTCGACACGGCCAATCACCGCGAGTCAGAAGACGAAGAGATCACCGTCGCCGAGCGCATGATGCTGATCGACGCCGTGCCCGAATCGGGCAAGCTGCGACCCGGGCTGGAGAACCTGATCTACATCGACGTCAGCTATCCCGATGGCGCGGCTGCCGCCGCCGAATTGGTGGTCAGCGGGCGCAATCTGGCGCCGATCACCACGACAACCGACGCCTACGGCCTGGCGGTGATCAGCGTGACGGCGCCGGCGCGCAACCTGCTGGCGCTGGAAGTGGTGGCGACCGACGACGCGGGCAATGTCGTCAAGCAGCCGCTGACCCTGGGCAGCGAGATGAGCGACGCGGGCGGCATCCTGCTGCGCCCGGACCGCACCGCTTATGCCATCGGCGACACGATGAACCTCGACATCCTGGTGACGGGCGGGCTGGACACAGTCTACCTTGACGTGATCAAGGATCGTCAGACCTTTGCGCTGCAAGCGCTGCCTGTCGTCGACGGCGTCGCCCAGGTGGCGATCCCACTCGACGGCAGCCTGCTCGGCACGCTGGAGGTCAACGCCTACGCCCCGCTGCGCGATGCCCTGCTCAGCGACCAGCGGCTGGTGCTGGTGGAGCCGGCGCCGGCGGAGATCGCCGTGACTGCCGACGCCGAGGTCTATCGCCCCGGCGCCACGGCCCGCCTCGACCTGCAAGTGACGCGCGCCGGCGCACCCATGCCCGGCGTGGTCGGCGTGGCCATCGTCGATGAGTCGGTCTTCTCCATCGCCGAGCAGGAACCGGGCTTTGCCCGCAGCTACTTCCTGATCGACCGTGCGCTGCAGGAACCGCGCTACGGTCTGCACGACTACACCGACCTGGGCGACGCGGATTCGCCCTACGATGGCGCGCCGGACAGCATCCAGTTTGCCAGCCGCGCGCGCCAACTGGCGCTGGCCGGCATGTTCGCCCACGAGCTGGCAGCCCGCGCCGACGACGCCGCGGCCAACGCACCGCTGGCTGCCGCGCCGGGGACGCAACTGCCTTGGGGCAACCGGCTCTACCTGCTGGCGCCACTGGCTGGGATCGCGCTCTACGACGGCAGCCGGCGCCGCCGCCAACTGCTGATCGCGCTGGTGGTCTTCAGCCTCGGCGCATTTGTGTGGGGTGCGTGTTCGTCGCCGGCTGCGGCGCCGGCGCCAGCTAGCGAGAGCGCGGCTGCCGAAGAATCCGCCGACGCGGCCGCACCCGGCGGCGCGCCGGATCGCCAGCCGCCTCGCCTGCGCCAGTACTTCCCGGAGACGCTCTACTGGCTGCCGGAGTTGGAGACCGATGCCGAAGGCCGCGCCACGATCGACGTGCCCATCGCCGACAGCATCACCACCTGGCGCATCAGCCTGCTCGCCTCGGATGTCGACGGCAACCTGGGCAGCGCCAATGTGGGGCTGCGCGTCTTCCAGGACTTCTTCGTGGAGCCTGATCTGCCCCGCTTCCTCACCGTGGGCGACGAGATCGAAGTTCCCGTGAGCATCTTCAATTACCTCGACCAGCCGCAGACCGTTGTGCTGACCTTCAGCGCCGGCGACTGGTTCGAGTTCCTGGGCGACGATCAGATGACGGTGGAGATCGGCGCCAACGAAGTCGCGGGCGTCACCGTGCCGATCCGCGTCACCGGCTTTGGCAACCATGAGTTCACCGTCACCGCGCAGGGTGAACAGATGGGCGACGCGGTGGCGCGCGTGGTGGAGGTGCTGCCCGACGGCAAGCCGTTGGCTACGGTGGAGAACGGTGTGCTGGCCGCGGAGCAGTCCTTCCCCGTCCAGTTGCCAGCCGACGCCGTGCCCGGCGCCAGCCGTGTCATGCTGCGCATCTATCCCAGCGTCGCCGCTGAAATCGTGCAGGGGCTGGATGCCCTGCTGATGGAACCCTATGGCTGCTTCGAGCAGACCAGCAGCACCACCTACCCGAATGTGCTGGTGCTCGACTATCTGCGTCGCACCGGCAAGGCGGAGCCGCTGATCGAAGCGCGGGCAGAGCGGTTGATCGCCTTGGGCTACCAGCGTCTCCTCGGCTTTGAGGTCCCGCATGAGCCGGGCGGCTTCAGTCTCTATGGCGATGCACCGGCGCTGCCGGCGCTCACCGCGTATGGGCTGCAAGAATTCACCGACATGAGCGAGGTGGCGTTCGTAGACCCGGCGCTGCTCGACCGGATCGTCACATACCTGGAAACACGGCAGTTGAACGACGGCTCCTGGCTGCTGGATCGGCACAACCTCAACACCAACAGCGCAGAGCAGCGGGTGGTGTCGACCGCCTACGTGGTCTGGGGGATGGCCGACAGCGGCCATGCGGATTCATACGCCGTGCAACGCGGTCTCGACTATCTGGAACGCGCATTGGCAAGCGCGACGGCGGCGCAGTCTGCCGCCGGGACCGAACGACTGCCGGAGAACCGTGGCGGCAAAGGTGAGGCCGCGCCCACCAGCACCGCCAGCTACCCGCCGCCGTCGCAGCCCGCCGCCGACAGCCAACATGAACTGAGCACCTACGCGCTGGCGTTGGTCGCCAATTCGTATGTGGCGGCCGGCAAAGACGCCGCGCCACTGCTCGACGAACTGCTGGCGCGCAGCGACGTCAATGAGCAGGGCGCGCGCTATTGGGCGGGGGAGATGACCAGCTACTACGGCGGCTACGGCGATGCGGTGACCATCGAGACAACGGCGCTGGTCGCGCAGGCGCTGCTGCGCGCCGGCTACGCACCGGAGGACGCCGCGGCAGCCATTGCCTACATCGGCGCACATCGCGATGCGCGCGGCGGCTACTTCACGACGCAGGCCACGGTGCAGGCGCTCAAGGCGCTGATCCTGGCGGCTGAGGCAGAGGACACACAGGGCAGCGCCACGATCCACGTGACGGTGGCACAGGCCGACGGCTCGGTCTCAACCCGGACAGTGACGGTGGATGACGCCAACGAGGACCTGACGCAGCAACTCGTCTTCGATGCTGTCGCCGATGGCGCGGCAGTGACCATCACGGTGGACGGGGAGCGCACGCTGCCCTATCAGCTTGTCACCGACTACTATCTGCCCTGGGGTGCGGTGGCGGAGGGAGAAAGCGACGCGCCGGTGAGCGTGGATGTGCGCTACGACCGCAGCGAGATCGCGGTCAACGAGACGGTGGGCGTGCAGGCAGTGGTGGAGGTGCACCGGGCGCAGCAGTCGGACACGCTGCTGGTCGCGGTCGGGCTGCCGC
>JAPKMV010000441.1 GCA_026645635.1 Caldilineaceae bacterium | reverse complement strand
AGATTATGGAGAAGATACGACAAGGAAGATGTAATATCGAGTGATTGGTATGACATCCACATGTTCACCCATTGAAGTTGACCTTCGGCGTCATAGCGCTACTCGTTGTCTTTGTCTTGTTCCATTTTGAATAAGGAGGCCATATGTACCGGTTTGTTGTGAAGCAGCGGTTTGTCTCCACCAACGCAGGCCAAACCACTGGCTTCTATCCAAGATTGAGACTGTCGCTGCGATATCGTCTATGGTTTCGGATCGTCACCTGCTTTTTCCTGGCAAGCTGCAGTCTTGCCAGTTGTTTCTTACCTGAACCCGGGCCAGGTGCCGGAGACTCGATGGCGACGGCGATTGCCATCGTTGAGCAAGGAATCCGTGATATCCAGTCTGAATCTCAAAGCTGGCGCGCCGTGCTAGAGCGGGTTGCTAACGAACTGCCCGCTGACATCTCGTCAGTCATCCGCAACGATATGGATCATTTGGTGACACGCAGTATCGCTCAGGCCGGCGTAGAAATGCGCTGTAACGTGGATTTCCTTTCAAATCGCGCAATTCAATCTCTCGAACGCATCAAGGCAGAATTGCTTGGACAGGTGCCCGCCAGCCTGGGTCCGGAATTCTGCCAAACGCCTCCTTCCATCGACTTGAACCTTTCGCCCGATAAGTGGCAGGAGCACATTCTTGACGGATACGATCTGGATCAACGCGACAGGTCCGGTGCGCTGGTCCAGTTCTACTTCCTGCATGAAGATGGCAGCACAACCAGCGTAACTGAGGATAGAATCGGGCGAACCACACATTACCAGGTGACTGTGAACCTCAGCGAACCAAACTTCCAGCGATGGTTGTATGCCTCCCGTGCCGTGAAACTTGTGGCAACTTGGAATGGAGAGGTCCTCGACCAAGGCGAGACAGTAATTTCACCCTGGAGCGGCGAGACGCGCCTTGAATATTCCTCACTACAGAACTATGTATACATTCCACCTCGGGTATATGGTGACGGCGACTTTGATACTGACGAAGACAACTTCATGGCCGTGAATCTTGCGGGTGGCATCAACGTGCAAGACACCTTCATCGACGGTCACGTTTACATGCGTGCCCAGGAGCGCGAAGATGACTACACAACCGTCGAAGGTTGGAGTGATTGGCACCGGCTTTACGATGCGCCGCCTGGGTGGCAAATCGTTGCCGTAAGGCCTCAGTCGGATTCACACGAGAGCCAGAACATCTTGACTCACGGCGAGCAAAGCCCTTATTGGCGTCCCGCCGGCGAAGTCGTTGAGAAGTTCATCGTCTTCGGTGACACGGACGACGACGAGGCCGACTTCTATACCCGCGTTGATGTGTACTGGCGTCCCCTTGAAGTAACCATTAGGGAGGTGGCCCCGGCGTGGCTGCGCTAGCGCAGCTTGTGAGAATCCAAGTGGTCGGTCGTGAGGAGCCGTCCAAAGCAGAATAACCGATCTTCGGCGTCAGGCAGATCCGGCTGGGGCAAGCGCAGGTGCACCCGGTGTTCGTTGACTCAGGTGACGCGATTGACTGCGCCGCTCTGGAACCAGGCGCCGGCGCTGTTGAGCAACTGCCCCTGCTCGTCCTCGCTCTGCGAGATCAGCAGGGCGAGAATCTTGTCGGTGCCGGTCTCTGCGGCGAAGGGGCCGGGCAGTTCCTCCGGCTAGGGAAGCAACTGCGCATCGGCGATCGGCTCGCTGAATTGGATCAGGGTGAAGGGGTTGGGCAGGCAGTATTCGAGCAGGTCTTCGCCGAAGCGCTCGAAAACCGGCTTGAGCGCCAAGGCCGGGGTGGTGCTGAAAAGGATTGTCTGGGCGTGCTGGGCCACGGCGTGGACGGCCAGCAGGTCGAGGATGGCGAGGGCGTCGTCCGTAGGGAGGTGGGCGCGTTGGCGCGGGTCGCTGGCGTAGACGGTCAGCGGTGCCAGCATCTCGACAATCTTGGTGCGGATCAGGGGTGGATGATGGGTGCGGGCGGGTGGTTTGGGCATGGTTGGCTCTGGCGCAGCGCGCCGGGTATGGGTGGTTGGGTGTGATGATTGTGAGAGAATTATGGGGGCAGGGATGGGGGACGCTAGTGGGCGGGGGCTTGCCCGTTGCCGGCCACATCGCCTAACTGGCATAGTGACGTTACCGGCGCCGCCCCATCGCCACCGCCCGCTGCACCAGGATCGGCACATCCGCCTGCGCCGAGTTGAACCCCCACAACTTCAACTTCTCCGCCGCCACCATTCCCAGGAAACTGCGGATCAGCGCTGCCTCACCCACTTTGCGCAGGTCGAGCGTGGAGGCATCGGCAATAAGGATCAAGGCTAGGGTGAGCTCGGTTAGTCCCCTGATCCCTTCCGCGCCCGGCGCGATGGGCAGCAACCCGGTCGCGCCCGGCCCGAGGACAAAACCAACGAGCACAAAGACCATCGGCATGGTGATCGACCACCGCCCCTAATACTCTGCCTCAAACTCATCGGCGCCCCGTGCCTCCTGCCAGTGGCGCCCTGCTGCGTCCGTGGGTGGTGCGGCTGCACAGCATAAAAGAGAAAGTCCGGCAGGGCATAGTCCAGGTTCAGCGGGGCGGCGCCCCGTTCGAGGGTCAGCAGATTGGCGCTGATACGTTCGGCCGGGTATTGGGCGACGGTGAGCGCGGCGACTTGGCGCTGTAGCTGGGGTGTGGCGGTGGTAAAGGATGTAAGGGTTCTGGTCATGCTGGCCTCCGTTTGGTCAAGTTAATGGTCGGTTTGGTGTCTAAAGTGATGCGACTTAGAAACCAGGATTTTCGCCACCCACTCGCCATCTGAAAATGGCCGTCAAAAATCCTGGTTTCTATCGCCCATCACTTTAGTTCCGGGCTTGGGTGCCGCCTCCATACATACATGCGACGGCCCATCCTGGACAACGTCATCTGCGCCTGTGGTCAGCGGATACGAGACCTGTGCTGCGAGCGGTCGGCGGGCAGAGGGGAGCAGGGTTCAACGAGATGTTCACCGGACGTGAAAACGACCTATGATAAACTAGTGGAGTGTGATCGTTCTGGCCGTGGGAGCTGTTCACGAGGGAGAATGCGCATGAAACAGCGATTGCGGTGGCCAAGTCTGGCGCTCCTGACGGTATTTTTGGTTGTGCTGGGCGCCGCAGCGTCGAGCGGGCAGGACGCACCGCAGAATTTCACGGTGCAGATCGAAGCTGTTGAGATGGTGTACGGGCCAGACAACCGCACTGACCATGCTTTCTATACAGTGGATTTTGGGGACCGCCTGCTGGCCTACCAGGCAAACCAGGATACATGGGGCTATGCCGGCGGTTCCCTGGAGACCCTGCGTGCGTTGGAGCAAAATGTAATTGACCGGGGGACGCAATTCGATTCGTGCGGCGCCTGGCTGAACAGTGTCTGGCAGGATGGGAACATCGTTCGTGGCTGGTACCATGCGGAGACAAACTGTGAATGGGCTCAGGGCATTACCAAGAAAACAGTCGCCTATGCTGAATCCTACGACAGCGGGCGCACCTTCATCAAGGTTGACTACCCAGACAACCAAGTGATCACGCCACCAGCACACTGGACGGAGGCTGACAAAGACGACGAGGGCGATCACTATGTCGTGCGCTCAGGCGACTATCTGTATATGTACTTTCTGGCGAGCCGTGACTATCGTATCCACCTGGCGCGTTCCCATGTGACAGACGGTGGGCGACCGGGCACATGGTGGAAGTATTACAACGGCGCTTTCAGCGAACCGGGGTTGGGGGGCGAGTCGACGGCGATCAGCGGCGATGCGCCGCTGACGGTCAGCAAACTCACCTACAATACTTTTCTTAATGCCTATCTTGGACTGGGCCACGTGGCCGAAAATGGCCAGTACGCCGGCTTCGACCTGCTGATCTCCCCGGACGGCATCGGCGAGTGGCGTTCGCTGCAGCGCCGCGTGCGACGCATACACTTGGACATGGCAGCCGCTTCTGATGCGCTGCTGACCACCCCGCGCATAGCACTCGCCACCTACCAGTCAGGCGCCGACCATTGGTCGAGCACCACGGTGGTCGATCCAGCATATGAGATGGTTGAAACGTTGGGCTATCTGTTTACGCAAGCGGTGGATCAGGCGGAGCCGGTTTACGACTGCTTTCTGCCAGCGACGAACGATCACATGTTGGTGGTTGGCGACCCAACCTGCGGAGGCGGT
>JAPKMV010000440.1 GCA_026645635.1 Caldilineaceae bacterium | reverse complement strand
CCGCGGCGGCCATCACGACCAGCGTCTGCGTGTTGCGCTTGCCGATGGTCTTGTGCGCCACGTCGCGCAGCGTAAAGGTGATGGGGTAGATGAAGGTGCCCATGTCCACCGCCAGCCCAAACACCACACCGATCTTGAGGCTGGCGATGTCGGCCAGCATCTGCGCGCCGATATAGGCAGCGATAACGATGGTGGCCGCGGTGGAGATAGCAATCACCACTGGCGCGCTCGCACCAGTGGCTTCGACTTTCGGCGCAGACAGGGGAGCGCCAACATTTTGCGCGCGCATCAGCGGCGAACTCCTTTGTTTTGGTAAGGCGGGAACTGCGACCGCCGGTGGAAGGATAATCTCTAATCTCTGATCTCTTGAGGTGAAGGAGATTGGAGATTAGGAGATTAAGAGATTTTCTTGTTGCGCTGCCAACAACATGCCGATCTGCGCTTCGGCCATCGCCGCGCCCTCGCGCAGCAGGGCGTGCACCTGTGCGTCGCTGCGCGCTTCGGCATAGATGCGCAGCACCGGCTCAGTGCCGCTGGGCCGGATCAACAGCCAGCTATCGTCGGCAAAGATGTACTTGATGCCGTCATTGTCGCTGACCCGGACGACTTTGGCTGCTGCCAATGCTGCCGGCGCCGTGGCCTTCAGCCCGGCAACCAGATCCCCTTTCTTGAAGGGACGCACAGGGCGGTCGAGGCGGGCGTAATAGAAGCGACCGATGTCCTCTGCCGCCATCAGCTCGTCGAGAAGTTCCACTAGCGTCTTGCGCCGGTGCGCCACCATCTCCACCAGCAACATGCCCATCAGTAGCCCGTCGCCTTCCGGGATGTGGCCGAGGATGCTGATGCCGCCGCTCTCTTCGCCGCCGATCAGCACCGTTTCGCTCAACATCAAGTCGCAGATCTGGTTGAAGCCAACCGGCGTCTCGTGGACGGCCAGATCGTAGCGCGCCGCCAGGCGGTTGAGCATCTGGGTCGTGCTCACGGTCTTGACGATGCTGCCGCGCAGATGGCGGTTGTGCACCAGGTGTTCGACCAGCAGCGCCATGATGCCGTGGGGATCGATGAAGCGCCCGGTCGGGTCCACCGCGCCGATGCGGTCGGCGTCGCCGTCGGTGGCAAGGCCGATCCAGTATTCGCCGGTCGTCATTTCGGCGATCAGCGGCTCCAGGTGGCGAGCAATCGGCTCCGGGTGGATGCCGTTGAAGCCAGGATTCATCTCCCCGCGCAGTTCGACGACCCGGCAGCCGGCGTCGCGCAGCAACTGGCGCAGATAGGTGCGACCGGCGCCGTACATGGCGTCCACCGCCACGGAGAGGTTGGCCGCCTGAATTGTGGGAAAATCGACCAGGGTGCGCAGATGCTGCTCGTAGGCCACGAACGGGTTGAAGCGCGTCACCAGACCGGCGCGTATGGCGTCGTCCAACTCCATGCGCTGCGGCGGTGTGCCGTTGGTCGCTTCGATGCGGCGCTCCACTTCCTTGCAGGCCGCGGGGCTGGCCGACCCGCCAAAGGCGGCCTTGAGCTTGATGCCGTTGTAGCGGGGCGGGTTGTGGCTGGCGGTGATCATCACGCCGCCGTCGGCGTGCTTGTCGACGATGGCAAAGCTGGTGACGGGCGTAGGCGCATCGCCTTGGGTGAGCCAGACGTGGATGTCATTGGCGGCCAGCACTTCGGCCACGGCTGCCGCATAGCGGTCGGACAGGAAACGGGTGTCGAACCCCACCACCAGGCTGGGCCGTTCCCGCGCGCCGCCGTTCCGCGTCGGTGTGCTGTTCCAGTCCGCCCGGGTCTTCTCCGCAATCGCCTGTGCAACCTTGCGCACGTTGTCGAAGGTGAACTCTTCGCTGATGACGGCGCGCCAGCCGTCAGTGCCAAAATGAATCGCCATATGTTTGCCTCTCTCCTCGTAAAGTTACCTGTCAAGCCGGGGCCTTGCACGCTGTCAGGCTGCACCGTATCCCTGATTGTAGTCACTCCCCGGCGATCAACCAAACGCCCGCCGCTATCGATTGCTTACGAATCCACCCACTGCAGCGCCAATCGGCTGCGCGTCACACCGTCCAGTGAAGTGTAGAGATAGGTGCGCCTGTCGATCACAGTCAGGTCGGCGTGGCCCAGCCCAATGTTGCCGGGCAGGTCGACAAAGAGCGGGTTGCCGGGAAACTTCTCCCACGGGCCATCGATCTGCGCGGTGAGCGAACGCGCCAGCCCCACCCCGAACTGCGTATCGCCCGGGTCGCCAGGGCCTGGCCCACGCACGCCTTCGTAGAGCATGTAATAGCGCGCCGCCGCACCGTCGCCCACCTTCACCACCTCCGCCGAACTGATCGTGCGAAAGTCGAAGTGGGCGTTGGCCGTCGCGTCGGTGGCGTCCTCCGGCCCGTAGCTGGCGGCGCCGACAAAGAGCGGGTTGGCGGCGCAGCGCCGGAAGGCCGGCCCGGACGCGTCCACCGGCGCAAAGAAACAGCCCATCGCGCTGGGATTCTGCCCCAGCGCCGTGAAGATGTAGAGCGTGTCTCCCTCGATGTGGAGTCCCGGCGGCCCGCCGGCCAGACATTCGTAATCGAAAGGCGCAAAGGGGTGGCGGCCGATCCGTTCGGCGGCGACGCAGTCGCGGAACCAGAGATGCCAGATGGTGGTGTCGGCGATGTGCTCCGCCGGCGTCCACGTCACCGTGTCCGGCGAGCGGCGGAGCATCACCCGCCCCAGATATTCATAGACCAGGGCAAGCTGATCCCCGTCGAACAAGACGCGGGGGTACTGCTGCTGGCGCACGTGCTCGTCCTCCGGGCAGGGACACTGGTGGCAGGGTATCTGGCAGACGGGCGGGCTGCCGGGCAGCGTAAAGGTGACGCCGCCGTCCATGCTGCGATAGATCACCAGGCAGCCGGGGAAAGCCACGGGATCGCCGCAGGAATCCACCACGCCTGCCGAGCGGTCGCTGGCGTGGACGAAAGACCACAGTTCGCCGTTGCTCATAGCGACCGTGTCCGATTCGCCCATCGGCAGGCCAGTGTCCGCCACATCCATCACAAAGCGGGCGCGCCCCGCCCAGAAGTCGGCCAGTGTGGGCTGATCCGCGGCGGGCGGCGGCTGGATGACCAGCGCGGGTGGGGCGTCAAGCAGCCGCGAAGCCGCAAGCGGCGTGGTCACGGCCAGGGTGGGGCGCGGCGTGGCGGCGGCAAGGGGCTGACCCGCCGTGGCCGGCAGCGCCGGTTTCCCCGGCGCCGGGCGACACGCAGCCACCAGCAACAGCGCACCCAGCAGGGTCAGCGACAGCCGCCAGCGCATCAGCCCTGCTGCAGCCAATCCTGCACCCACCAGGCCGTGTGGGGCATACCGCTGGCGCGGGCGTCGGCGACGATGCGCGTCACGTCCACCGGCACGCGGCGCAGCTCCACGCTCAGGTTGCCCGCGCCGCCGCTCACCAGCGCGTATTCCGCCCAGGGCGGGTTGATGGCGCTGCCGTCGGCGCGCAATTGAAAGGGCAGACCGACGCTGCCGGGGTTGACGACCAGGCTGCGTCGATAGCGGCGCACCAGCGGCGTGTGGGTATGGCCGCCGGCAAAGAGCGTCACACCGTCGTAGCCGCGGAAGATTTCTGCCAATTCTTCGTCAGGCGTCGTCGCCAGCACTTGCTCGTGAAAGGAACGGGGCGAGCCGTGATAGCAGAGCAGGCGCGTGGCCGCGTCGATTGTCCAGGTGAGGATCGGCTGAAAGCTGATGATGAAGTCGCGGTCGGCCTCGTCGAGCAGTGCGGCGCCCCAGCCTTCCACGTCGGCGTAGCGCTGGCTGTCGTCGTCGCGGTGGGCCGGCGGCTGTGGGTCGAGCGCCCAGGCATCGGTGTTGCCCATCACCACCGGGCAGCCTAGCGCCCGCACGCGGTGCAGCACCTCCCGCGGCTGGGGGCCAAAGAGCGTCACGTCGCCCAGGCAGATGATCTGGTCGACGCCAACCTGGGCAATGTCGGCCAGCACGCGCTCGGTGGCTTCCAGCACGCCGTGCAGGTCGGAAATGAGTGCAATTCGCATCGTCGCAGGATGTCCCTACGCTTCCACAGCCTGGAGCGCCTTCCAGACCCGTTCCGGCGTGTAGGGCAGTTCGTCGATCCAGACGCCGATGGCATCGTGGATCGCGGCGCCGATGGCTGCCGCGGTGGGGATGAAGGGCATCTCCGCCATGCCGCGCGCGCCGAAG
>JAPKMV010000043.1 GCA_026645635.1 Caldilineaceae bacterium | reverse complement strand
TGACTTCGAGGATGCGTAACGCCACCTGGGGTTTGTTGAGAATGAGCCGCTCCAGATCATTGCGACTCATCACGCAGATCAGGCAGTCTTCCGCCGCTTCGGCAAAGGTGTTGTGCATCTTGGCGCCCAGCAGCGCCATCTCCCCAAAAAGCGTGTGCGGCCCCAACGTGGTGATGACCAGCTTCTTCCCTTCCGGGCTGATGCGATAGAGTTGGACGCGCCCTTCCTTGAGGATAAAGAGCACCTCGCCCGGCTCTTCAGGGCGATAGAAAACGCGCCCCTTGGGCACGTTGCTCATCGTCGTCACCCGATTGATGTCCTCCATCTCCCGCGGCGAAAGATCCTGAAACACCGCCAGTTCGGAGAGGTAGCGCAGTTTTTCCGCAGGCAGCGGCGAGGCAAGCGTCTTTTCGTCAGCTTTCATATTTTTCTCTCCAGTTTGCTGATTTGCACGATGCTCATGCCATAAATTCGTATCCAAATTTTGTTTTCATTATGGCGGGAAGCGCAACAAATAGCAAGCGCCAATCTGATTTTCGCTCAGGTTTGGCGCGCCCTTCCTTTGCAGCTACAATAGGATCAATTGACGTTTCCGACCATCACTTCCGCCACGGCAAACACCCATGTCTTCGTCCCGCCCGCCTGCAACGCCCAATACGACGGCAATGGTTGTCACCACCAGCGTGATGGCCGCGATCCTGCTGCTGTTGGGGATCGGGCTGATCTGGCTGGCGCTGCAGCGCGGGGTGGCGCTCTGGCCGGCGCCCACCCCCACACCAACCGTAGGGCCGACGCGCACGCCGACGCCCGACAAACGCGCCACTTTTGTGGCGGAAGACATGTTGACCCAGGCGGCGTTCACCGCGACGGCGGCGCACATTGCCATCCCCGACGACCTCCCACTGCCTGACGCCGAAACGCCGGTGCAGCCAGTGGGTGCGGAGACGCCGCAGCCTCAACGCACCGGCTCTACCATTGCCTTGCTGCCCATCATCCTCTCCAGCGATCCCAGCCTGGCGCCACCGGTCGCCACACCGACGCCCGCCTCGGTTTTCGTGCCTAGCGTCAGCGGGTCGCAGCCGACGGCCACGCTCGACCCGCTTGCGCCGACCGCCACCCAAGATCCTCTTCAGCCGCAGCCGACGGCCACGGCCACGCTCATCCCCGGCAGCGAATCGCCCACAGCCACGCCGCCGCCCGATACGCCCACCTTCACGCCGACGCCCACGTTCACGCCCGCACCGCTGACGCTCAGCGAGATGCCCGCGGTGGTGGACGTTGCCAATGCGCCGGTCTATGTCGGGCCGAGCGCTGTCTATACGCAAATCAATGTGCTGAACCAGGGTGCGCAGATCCGCCTGCGCGGACGCACCGCCCCGGGCGATTGGGTCTACGCCTGTTGCCTGACAGACCTCAGCTCATTCTGGATCCGCCCTGCGTATGTCGAGGTGCAAAACACCCTCCTTCCCACCGCCGTGCCCACCAACAGCGATCCCAAGAGCCTGCGGTGGCTGCCACTCCAAACGCCGGACCCGGTGTTGACACCTCGACCTGTCGCGACGAACATCGCCGCTGGCGATTTTCCCTTGGCCCGCTACGACGCGGCCAACACCGGTCGCGTGCCCGCGCTGCCCAGCGGTGGGCTGACCAAGCTGTGGCCTCTCAACCCGATTAACAACCAGGGCGGCAGTGCATTCACCTCGCCCCTAGTGATCTTGGGCACTGAAACGGTAATTGGGTACAACGCCGAAGGCAACGTCTACAGTCTCTTCTGGGATCAGGGCAACCAGCGCTGGAAGTCCCCGCTGCAACCGGAAGTTCGACTAGCGCCGACGCTGGCGGGCAGAACGGTTCACCTGCTCAATGGCTCTACCCTCACCAGCCTGGCCGACCAGGGCGGTTCAGTTGCACCAGCAGTGGCGCCGGCTCCTCTGCCCAACACACCGCTGACGCCGATCAACGTCTGGTTCAACACGTTGCTGATGGGTGTCGGCGACGGCGGCGATGCCCGCCTGCTGGCGCTGCGCCGGGAAAACCCCGCCGCTGACCAACGCTCCTTTGATGCGCCCAACGGCACTATTTTCCTGCCGGCCGTTGGCCAGGAGACAATCTACATCGGCGCCGACCGCCTCTACGCCATCGACGCCAACCTGTTCGACAGGACAGTCCAGGAAACCATCTGGAGCACCCCGGATGGCTTTGGCATCATTACCGCTGCGCCGGTTTACGCCTATCCTGGGGTGCTGGCATTGGCAGAACTCTATGTGGCGAGCGGCAACCGGGTGATCGCCCTGGACGCCAACACAGGGACAACCATCTGGACGTATGACTTTGGGCTGCAGATCACAGACCTGGCGGTGAACGAAACCAGCGTAGTGATTGTGGGTAGCAATCAGATGCACCGGGTCGAGCGCGACCAGCCCAACCTCAACCAGGTCGCTCGTCAATGGGCGGCGAACGTCAGCGGCGCAGTCAAGGGAGGGCCGCTGATCACTGACCGCATGATCCTGCTGGTGACGGAGAGCGGCGGCATTCTGCTCTATGATATCGCCAACGGCAACCTCGTGGATGCCGGGCAGAACCTGGGCCAAAGCGTTGCGGGCGGCCCGGCCGTGAGCAGCGGCCGCATCTTTGTGGCAGCCGGCAACGCCGTTCACGCTTTCCAGGGGAATCCATAGTGCCGCCGATGCCAGCTTCGTCACGCCAGGCTCCAGTTGGCGGCGTCCGCTCGCCCGGCTGGGATGCGCTGCTGCTCGCCGTGCTCGTCTTCGCGCTCATTCAGATCACCGGCCTGGCCGAGCAGGCGGCGCTGCCCAACCGCGTGCAGGATGTCTTCAACCACCCGATCTTGGGCCATTTGCTTTCCCCGGCGGGCATGGCGGCGATGGGGGATGTCGGCCCCCGTCCCGGCGACCCGGTTGGGTTGGTGCTGGTGGCGCTCACCCTGGGCCTGTTGCTGCTTTACTTTCTGGTCGATTTGGGGGTGCGCGAGCCGGAGAGCATACGCTGGAAGGGCGTCATCCTGGCCGCGATTCTGGTCACCGCGGTGCTGCTGCCCACCGTCAAGCTGATTTTGCTGCGCGCAGAGTACGGGCCAAGCAGCTACACTCACGACGGTGGCGTCATCCAGACCGAGGCCACCATCCAATATCTGCTGGCGGGGAAAAATCCCTACGTCGAAGACTATGTCGCCACGCCGATGGCTGACTGGGGCTTCAGCCGCTTTCGCACTGCGCTCTACCACTATCCTTATCTGCCCTGGACATTTGTTTTCAGTGCGCCTTTCTTTGCAGTCGGCCAGACGCTGGGCTTCTACGATCAACGGCTCGTCTACCTGCTCCTGCTGATCGTCGCCCTGGCGCTGGCGCCGCGGCTGGTCAGTGGCGCGCGTCACAAGCTGGCGCTCGTGATGCTGCTTGGGCTGAACCCGCTCATGGCGCTCGACGTCATCTTTGGCCAGAATGACGTTTTTGTCCTCTGCTGGATTCTTTTCAGCCTTGTGAGTTGGCGGCGCTGGGTAGAGCAGCGTGAGCAGGGCAGTGGGCGGACCGCCCTGTTGCTGTCGGCGGTGTTCTTTGGTTTGGCCTGCGCCAGCAAACCGACTGCCTGGTTCTTTGCCCCGTTTTACGGGCTGCTGCTGGTGAACGATCTGCCGATGCCGGAACTGCGCATCGGCGCGCTCTGGCGGAGGCTTCTCACGATCCTGCGCCGTGCGGCGCCGGCGCTGGCGGTGTTCGCCCTGCTGCTGCTTCCCTACCTGGTGTGGGACGCCGCCGCGCTCTACGACGATGTCTGGCGGTGGAGCGCCGGCCAGGGGGAGACCGGGTACCAGATCTGGGGATGGGGCGGCAGCAACTTCGTGCTTGCTCTGGGTCTGGTTCCGGATCGCTTCGCCCCGTGGCCCTTCTGGCTGACCGAACTGCTTGTGGCGCTGCCGCTGTTGCTCTGGTTCCTGTGGCGCCAACTGCGCGCAAACACACTTGCCAACGCCGCCTGGCACTACGGCTTGCTGCTGCTCGCCTTCTTCTACACCAGCCGTTTTCTCAACGAGAACTACCTGGGCTTCATCCTGGCCTTCCTGGCGATCGGCATCCTCGCCGCACAGTCAGACGCGGAGTGACCTGCACACGGCCAACCCATCGCGCCGGCGCGTGACAGCAAAACAGGCGGGGTGTGCCCGCCTGTCGCTCGTTGTCGCAATGAAGTGTGCAGTGAATGCTGCTGAACAGGGACTTTGCCCTGGCCAAAGCTCAGAAGTCGTCGGGGATGCGCGCCGCCTCGATCGCGGTGATCACATCCTCCTGGGTCAAGAATTGGTACGCCTGCTCGAAGGCTTCGAGATGGCGCTCGACGGAGGCGGCGTTATCCTTCGCCGCCACCTGCACCAGGCCGGTCAGCGCCGCCACCAGCGCCACGATGCTGGGCAGCGGCCCGGCCACATCGGTCGGTGCATAGACAATCAGATCTGCGGTGCGATTGATTGGACTGGCCAGCGAGCCGACGATGCCGAGGGTTGCGGCGCCGCGGGCGCGGGCGAATTCCAACGTGCGCGATGCCTCGCGGCCATAATCGGTGGCGCCAATGCCGATCAACAGCACGGAACTGTTGAGGTTGATCAGCGTGGCGGCCTTCTTGACGGGATCGTTGGGCAAGTATTCGGCGCTGAAGCCGCGATGGCGGAACTGCTGCGCCACGGTTTCAGCCACGGCTTCGGCATAGCCCTCGCCGATCAGCACGATGCGCTCGGCGCGCGCCAGCATCGCCGCCACGGCCGTCACATGTTCGGGCGGGTTGTGCACCAATAGCTGCTCTAGGTTTTGCTGCTCTTGGACGATCCGATCGCGAAAGACGCCTGCCGGATCTTCAGGCGAGAGTGGTTGTGGCTCGTAAGCCGTATAGATTTCGGTCTTGACCTGCTCGCGGATGTCTTGGAGCAGTTCTGGATAGCCGTTGTACCCAAGTCGCTGTGAGAAACGCACTACGGTCGTTGTATCCACCCCAACGGCATACGCAAGCTGCGCCGCTGTCATGAAGGATACCTCGTAGTAGTTGCTCATAATATAGTCCGCGACTTTTCGGTAACTACGGCTCAAGTGGTCGTAGTACTCGCGGATTTTTTCCCTATACATCTGGCCCCCCTGGAATGTATGGAAAAGCTTCGGTTATGAGCGAACTAGAAGGTTATGTCAGCATAGTTCATCTTCCTTGTGAACAGTGGTGGTTTTTGCCATGAGATTTGATCAGTGCTTTGTCTGCACAGTATATGATGGACAACGTAATTTGTCAATCACCCTATGAAATCTTTTTGAAAACCGAAACATTGTTTGACGAACCTTGTTGCAGATCGGGGTCCGAAATTCGCGTCAAATTAATGTGGGAGAGGAAAGAGGCGCTGAATGGTCATGAGGGCCGTGACTTCATCGTGCGCGGGCATGAACTCCAGCCCGATTTCGCCGTCGTAGCCGAGCCGTTGCATGGCGGCGGCGATGTTGGCAAAATTGATTTCACCCGTGCCCGGCTCCTGCCGCGTCGGCGCGTCGCCCACATGCACGCCGGCGATGATGTCGATGTTGGCTTCCAACGTTGTCAACAGATCGCCGGCGCCGCGCTGCTGATGAAATGTGTCGAAGGTGAAGCGAAATTGGGGATGCGCCATGCGCCGTACCCAGTCGACCGCCAACTGCGGCGAATCCACCGCCTGCCGCCCGACAAAGAGATTGCGGCTGAGGCACTCGACGCGCACCTCGACCCGCGTCTGTTCCACCAGGCGCAGGATGCGTTCCGTCTGTGTGAGCAGGTTGGCGTACTGCTCGGCCTGGCTGAAGTTGCCGGAGAGCGCGGCCACCCGCTCCAGCCCGTCGATGCGGTCGATCTGGTTGGAGAAGATGTAGAGTGCGGCGATGCCGTAGCGCGTGGCCATCTCCAGCGACTCGGTCCAGGTGCGGTAGGTGCGCTCGTTATCACCAGGGTCGGCCAGGCTGCCCATCGCGCCGTCGAAGGTGGAGAAGATCTGCGCGCCCTGGCGCCGGCATTCAGCAGCGAGATCGGCAATCGACGCGCCGCGCCAGGCAAAGACGCAGAAGTGGCGCACGCCCAGCCCGACAAAGGGCGCGATGCGCTCCACCAGCGGGCGGTCAGTGAACCAGAAATCGAGATAGCCGGTGTAGAACATGAGCCTTGTGGCCTTTGCTGAGAAACCGTTTGAAAAGTCACCTACTTTGACGCAGAGACGCAGAGATGCAGAGAAATGCTGTTGCGTTTTTCCTCTGCGAACCTCTGCTACTCCGCGTCTCCGCGTCAAAAAAAATGTTCTCAAATAATTTCTGAGTTGCGTCGCCCCTCGCCCCTCGCCCCTCGTCCCTCCTACGCCATCACCATGCCGCCGTCCACTTCCAGCGCCTGGCCGGTCAGGTAACGGGAATCTTCTGAAGCGAGAAAGGCCACCACCCCAGCCATCTCCCAAGGTTGGGCAAGCCGGCCCAGGGGACAGTCGCGGGCGCGCATGGCGAGCCATTCGTCGCTGGTCATGCCGTCGCGGGCGCCGATCACCGCGGAGACGCGGCGCACCATGCCCGTGAGCGTGTTGCCCGGACAGACGGCGTTGACGGTGACGTCGTAGGGAGCCAGTTCCATCGCCACCGAGCGCGTCAGGCCGATTAGCCCGCTCTTGGACGCGGAATATTCGGCGGAGGCGGGCCAACTGGTCTTGCCGGCCATGGACGAGATGTTGATGATGCTGCCGCGACCGCGCTGCATGAGGAGCGGCGCCACGGCCTTGTTGCAGAGGAACGCGCCGGTCAAGTTGATGGCGAGCGTGTTTTGCCACTGCTCAAGAGTCACAGTCGCCAGCGGGTCGCCGGTGTAGACCCCGGCTGACGCCACCAGCACATCGACTTGCCCCCAGCGCGCCAGCACGGCGGCCAACGCCGCCTCGACATCGCCAGCCTGGGTGACATCGCAGGGGAGGGCAATGGCGTCCGCGCCGAGTTCCCGGCAGGCTGCGGCCATCTGCGCGTTGCCTGCCGCATCGATGTCCAGACAGGCGATGCGCGCCTGTTCCTGGGCAAAGCGCAGCGCGCACGCCCCGCCGATCCCGCCGGCCGCGCCAGTGACCACGACGACCTGCCCGGCAAAACGCGTCGACTCTACGCCGGCGCGCAGCATTTCCTGTTCCATCACTGCCTCCACAGAAAATCGCATTGGATAGACCGCGGATTTGGCGGATTAGGCAGATTTGCGCGGATTCTTTGGATTTATCCGCGGCAATCCGCCTAATCCGCCAAATCCGCGGTCTATTTCGATCTCATTTCAGCAGCGTGGCAAAGGTATTCGGATCCAGATCAGGCTGGAAGCCGCCTTCGACGCCGCGCACGAGCACGCTGACCGCATCGTGGCTGTGCAGCGACTCCTGGTGCGAGGCCACGATCTTGAAGTCGGCGATGGCGGGGTGGCCGTCCAACTGTTCGTAGAGCAGACGCACGGCGTCTTCGACAAACTTCAAGTTGGCCGCGTTCAGTTCGGCGAAGGCCTGCTCGTCCTCACGCTTGACCATGACCTGGGTCTCGGTCTGCAAGGCGGCCAGACAGAGATCGCGCAGCTCCTCGATGGCGAGGTCGCCGGCGGTCTCGATGCTGACGCGCGCCACAGAGCGTTGGCTGTGCGGCACGGCAGCCACATTGCGCGTGGCGATGGCGTGCTGCGACAGTTCATAGCTGCACGGGCAGGTGGAAGAATAGACAAAGTCGAAGTGCACGAAGGTGCGCACGGCGCCCGCCCTGTCCATGCGCGCTTCCAGCGCCACCTGGTAGTACTGGTAACCGAGCATCCCCGAACGGAGCGACTCGTTGAGCATTGGGTAGTTGAAGCGCAGCACCAGGTTCGCTTCCAGGCTCTCCAACTCGCGGCGATAGGCGTGCAGCACCGTAGCCAGCCGTTCCAGGTCGAAAACATCGTCCTTGAACTCATAGAAGGTACGCATGATGCGCGACATGTTGATGCCCTTCTTGTGCGCTTCCAGCGAGACGGAACCGGTAACCGCCGTCTCCAGCAGGAGCGACTCACCATTGCGCGTGGCATAGCGCAGGGGCAGCCGGAAGTTGTGGATGCCCACCTGCTGGATCGCCACGCGGCTGCCGCGGATCAGCGATGATGGGCCATTTTGCAGGTCGGGCAGGCTCGCCTTGTAGCCCTCAGTGACGACGAAGTCGCGGTCGTAGAAGCGCTCCGGTTCACGATAGCCCGGCGCCGCGGGGATGGCCGGAATCACCTGCATCGGCGCTACGGCGCGGCGCGGTTTGGCGGCGGTCGCAGCGCTGTCTTGTTCCAGGTTCATATAGCGCAGATCGAAGTCCATGATAAGCTCTCCATTTCTGTTTGTGCCCACGGTTGGGCGATAGCGGCCAGGGTCTGGCCTGTAACTGGATGCACCCATGCCGGGGCGACGGCGGCGAGCGGCACAGCCACATGGGCATGGCGCAGCGCGTCGGCGTCCGGGATGGTTTTGTTGTCCAACGTGACCACGGTATCGCCGTAGTAGGCGAGGTCGAGGTCGATGGGGCGCGGCGCATACTTGTCGGCGCTGCGCACCCGGCCAAGCTGCGTCTCGATGGTGCGCAGCGCCTCATGCAGCAGCGCGGCATCGAGGGACGTGGCGACTCGCGCTGCTGCGTTGTAGAACGCAGGCTGGTTGGCCGGCGCGCCGTCGGCGGCGATGGCGGCGGTGACATAGATCGGGCTGACGGCCAACAGGTCGATGTCAGGATGGCCGGCCAGCGCCGCCCGGGCGCGGTCCAGGTTGACCTCCTTGTCGATGTTGCTGCCCAGGGCGATCAGCGCTTCCATCAGCCCATCACCTCGGCCCGGGTGCGGGTGATCGTGATGCCCACCGAACGGGCGAAGCGGATCGCACCCGGCTTCTCCACGCTGAGTTCGACGGCGTGGATGCGCGGGTCGGACTCGAAACAGATGCGCACCAAGTCGGCGGCCAGCTTTTCCACCAGGTTGGGGCCGGCGCTCTCGATGTGGGCGATCATGGCCTTGGCTGCGGTGCGATAGTTCACCGTGTCGGCGATGTCGTCGCTAGCGCCCGGCGCACGCGTGTCCGCAAAGAAGGTAGCGTTGATGAGAATGTCCTGGCGATTCGCCCGTTCGTCCGGCTTGAGGCCGACGATGCCGCGCACGAGCAGGTCATGTAAGGTAATGCGATCCAGTGTTTGCCAATCGGTCATTGTTTTTCTCTCCTGGGCGAGGCTTATCAGCCCCACACCTTCAACTGTTGGCGCCATTTTTGACGCAGAGACGCAGGACAGTAATAGCCGACGTTGGCGCCATTGTGAGCGCACCAAAAGGCGGCTGCAATCCAACGCCTGGCGTCTCTGCATCCTGGCGTCTTTGCATTCAATTAGCTTGCGTTGTGCACTGTGTTACGGTAGCTCGGCGAGGAACGCCGTGATTGCGTCCATGACTGCCTGCGGGCACTCTTCGTGCGGCACGTGGCCACACGCAGGCACGACTACCAACTCTGCGTTCGGCAGCTCTTCCGCCAGGCGCACGCTCTGCTCGGTCGGCACGATGCGATCATCGTCGCCGGTGATGACGAGCACGGGCAGCGTAAGTTCGTCCAGCCGCTCCGGCAGACCGCTGGGCGCGTTGGATGCTGTCAACTCCCACAGCGCGCGATCCCAGTTGGCGACCTGCAGCGGTTTCAAATAACCCGCCAGGATGTCGTCCGTGATCTTGGACGGGTCATGCCAGGCCGAGCGGGCAAAGTCCAAACCCCAGCCCTGAATTTGCTGAGCGATGAGCGGTCCCAGATGACGCATCTGCGGCGTGTTGAAGATGGCACGCAGCCCCGGAATTGGATTGCCGCCAGCGTAGACCGCCGGGTCAATCAACACCAGCGCCTCGACGCGCTCCGGGTGCGCCAGCGCCGTGAGCATCGCCAACGTGCCGCCGGCAGAGTTGCCCACCAACACCGCCTTGTCCATGCCCAGTTCATCCAGCAGGCCGGTGGTCAATTCCACTTGCGCCGCTGCCGGATAAGGATTTTGGCTGCCCCAATCACCCTGCCAGCTTTCGGGCAGCGGACGTTCGGTCAAGCCGAAGGCCGGCCGGTCGTAGGCAACGGTGCGCCCCAACTCGCCCAGCGGCGCCAGCACTTCTCGCCAGGAGAAAGTGCTGGCGGCAAAGCCGTGCAGCAGCAACAGGTTGCGGTCGCCGCTGCCTGCTTCCTCATAGTGGACGGTAAGTGTGTCGCCAGCATAGGGCACGTCCACGAAGCGACTCTGCGGCCCAGCCAGTTCAGCCGGTGCGGCCAATTCAGCCGTCGAAGGCACGGGCGCCAGAAACGGGCCGATCAGTAGTGCGGCCAGCAGGATCGCCGCCACGATGAGGAAAATGCGCACAACTCGCCGCCGTTCAAACATGAACAAATTATGATGCAAAAGCTGTGCAAATTATGTGCTTTGTCTTACTGTTTGCGGAATGAGACGAACAGCCCGACAAAAACGGGACAAGCGCCCGGCGCGCGGTGAGGTGGGTGGTGGTAGGATGTGAGCGGGTGAGCGGGTGAGCGGGTGAGGGGGTGAGCGGGTGTGTGAATCCGCGCTGATCCGCCCGATCCGCGTCATCCGCGTGCTATTCGGATCTCGAACACTATTGGGAAAGGGGCAAGGCTGACGCAGAGACGCAGCGGCGCAGAGGGGTGGCAGAGATGGCTACGGCTGTGCTTTCTTTCGATTTTCTCTGCGTTTCTCTGCATCTTTGCGCCTCTGCGTCAAAGTGGGGTGGCTTTACCAACAGGCTCTCATGGCGCGGCGATCTGTTGCAGAAGGGCGGCGGTGGCGGCGATGGTCTGTGCCTGCTGTTCTTCACGGCTGATAGTGGCAGGGTTGTCGTCCGGCTGCTCGCCGTAGTAGCCGAACTGGGCATGGTTGCCGCCGTCGATGGGGATGAAGGTCGCTGAGGCGGGCAGGCGCGGCTGACTCGCCAGCACTTCGTCGACCGTGGCCAGGCCGTCGAGCGTGCCGTAGATTGAGCTCACGTGCAGGTCAGGCAGGTCGGAGAGGTCGTTGTTTTCGGCGGGGAAGGCGGCCCAGAAGACCAGGCCGTCCATCACACCGGGGTTGCCGTCGATGAATGCGGCGGACATGGCGCCGCCCAGCGAATGGCCGCCCAGCGCCCACTGTTCGATCTGCGGGTTGGCAGCCACCACTGCGTTGGCACGGTCGATGCCAAAGACGGCCAGGTTGAGCGGCATCGGCACAAGCGCCACGTAGTAGCCGGCCGCGGCCAGGGCGCGCAGCGGCGGGGCATAAGCGCGCGGATCGACGCGGCCGCCGGGGTAGAAGATCAGCCCGGTGGTGGGCGTAGCGTTCGTAGGTGTAAAGCTGATCCAGTCGCCCTGTGTGACAGTCACCGTTGCGTCGCTTTCCAGCGCGGCGATGGCTTCAGGCATGGCGGGCAGCGGGTTGTTGGCCCAGAGCACGAAGCCCAGGCCGGCGGCCAGCGGAATGGTGACCAGTACGACAACGACAATCAGGATAATGCGGCGTTTTTTCGTCATAGCCGTTACTTTACTCAGTGAGGCGCACAGTGTCCAAATCCATCATCATCGTCGGCGCAGGAATCGCCGGGCTGGCCGCGGGCTGCTACGGCCAGTTGCAGGGCTATCGGACGGAAATCTACGAATTACATGACCTGCCGGGCGGGCTGTGTACGGCGTGGGAGCGCAAGGGCTACACCTTCGACGGGTGCATCCACTACCTGTTTGGCTCGGCGCCGGGGCTGCCTTTCAACCGGGTCTGGCAGGATCTGGGCATCGGCGCCGACTACCCGATGCTGCACCATCGCGAATTCATCCGCGTGACGGAGCGCGCCAGCGGCCGCACGTTGATTGCGTATAGCCATCCAGAGCAATTGGCCGCCCATCTCAAGGAACTTGCCCCAGCGGACGCCGACCACGCCGACGAACTGGCTGATGGCGTGCGCACCTTTGCCAGCTTCGACATGGCGTCTATGCAGACAAAGCCGCGCAGCCTGATGGGGCCGACTGACTTCCTGGAACTGGGCAAGCGCATGACGCCTTTTCTGCTGCCGCTGATCAAATGGGGCGGTCTGTCGGCGGCGGAGTATGCGCAGCGCTGGCGCGACCCCTTCCTGCGCCGCGCCATCCCGCAGATGTTCGCCTGGCCGGAGATTCCGATGATGGCGGGGTTGGCGCTGCTGGCCTACATGGAGCAGGGCAACGCCGGCTTTCCCGCGGGTGGGTCGCTGGCTTTTGCCCAGGCCATCGAGCGGCGCTACCTGGAACTCGGCGGCGTGATTCACTACAAGAACCAGGTGCAGCGCGTGTTGGTGGAGGATGACCGCGCCGTGGGCGTGCATCTCTACGACGACAGCGAGCACCGCGCCGACTACGTGGTTTCGGCCGCGGATGGGCGCGGTGCAATCTTCGACTGGCTGGAAGGGCGCTATGCGGACAACACGCTGCGCAAGCGCTATGATGGCTCGCTGCCGCTCCAGCCGCAGGTGCAGGTCTCTTACGGCGTGCGCCGCGACCTCAGCGCCGAGCCGCACTGGGTCACCTATCTGCTCGACGCGCCGTTGGACATTGCCGGCCTGCCGCGCCACGAGATCGGCGTCAAGCACTACTGTTTCGACC
>JAPKMV010000439.1 GCA_026645635.1 Caldilineaceae bacterium | reverse complement strand
GCCCATCGCGCCGTCGAGCAGCAGCACGTGGCTGCTGTCGGCGGAAAAGGCCTGGAGCTGCGAGTACTCGTGGGTGGAGAAGCTGCCGCGTGTGCTGGCGTCGTCGAGGCGGCGCAGGCGCGTGGCAAAGACTGGGTCGAAGAAAGGCGTGTCCACTGGCGGCGCCGGCAGCGGCGCCGGCGTCACGACCAGCGCAGCGTCGGCTATGCCGGTCGTTTGCGCCGCGGCGCGGCGGGCGCCGTACAGGCTGAGCGCCAGCAGCCCGGCCAGGACAATGGCCAGCAGCAGAAGCCAGCGCCCGCGGCGCGGCGCAGATGCCCGCGTGGGGGCGTCCGGCGCGGCGGCCAGTTGTGGAAAGTCTTCCCCCGGCGTCGTCCGCACATCCGTGCGTTGCTGCGTGAGCACTACATAGGTTGACCACAGGTTCATGGCGATTCTCTCCTTTTCCTTCCGGCGCCCCATCTGCAAACAGCGCCGCGTGACATGTTGCAGCCAGTGTAGCGGGTCAACGTGTGCGAACGCGTGTGCACTCGATCACACACAAACCGTGATGCGACGCATCGCCGGGCGCGGCCAACCCTGTCATACTGCGCCCATCGAACGCAGCTAATTGCGAAACAAGATTCACACAAAGTTCAAGAACAAGGAGAGCAATACCATGAACACCGTCAACACGATTCGCGCCTGGAAGGATGCCGACTACCGCGCCAGCCTGAGCGCCGCCGAACGCGCCGCCCTGCCCGAACATCCGGCCGGCCTGGTCGAGCTGCCCGAAGCGGCGCTGGCTGAAGTCGGCGGCGCCGGTCTCAGCTACTTCACCGGCACCTGCGGCCGGGTCTGCCAGATTCTGACGCCGCAGTACAACTGCAATTACAAGGCGTAGGTGGGATAGAGATTGGAGATTGGAGATTAAGAGATTAGGAGATTGGGAGATTAGGAGATTGCGCGCACGCGACATCGCCCCCAATCCCCCAATCTCTTAATCTCTCAATCTCCTAATCTCCAGTCTCCAATCTCCAATCTCCAATCTCTCAAAAAGGCCCCAACCATGATCGACAGCAAGCGCACCCTTTTCCGGCCGGCGGCCCTGGCCCAATATGGCAAGACAGCCAGCGACGGCGCCACGACAGCGCGCCTCGGCGTGTGGGCGCTGCTGCGCCTGGCCGTGACGCTGGTGGGTGGCCTGCTGCTGACACCGTTCACCTTTTGGCGCCACCGCCACGTGCCGGTGGTGTTGCAGATGACGACGACCCAATGCGGCGCCGCGTGCCTGACCATGGTGCTGCGCTTTTATGGCCGCGCAGCCTCGCTGACCGAGGTCGCCGAACAGATGGACTTGGGGCGCAACGGCGCCAGCGCACTGAGCATTGCCCAGACCGCGCGCCAACACGGGCTGGATGTGCGCGCGTTCTCTGTCGAACCGGAGTCGTTGCAGCAACTCACGCTGCCCGCCATCCTGCACTGGAACTTTTCCCATTTTGTGGTGCTCGAAGCGTGGCAGCAGGGCAGCGCCGTGATCGTTGACCCGGCCAACGGGCGGCGCACGGTGGCAGCGGCCGAGTTCGACCGCTGCTTCACCGGCGTGGTGCTGACGCTGACGCCCGGCGCCACATTCCGCCGCCAGCGCGCCAGCCGCAGCCTGGCCGCGTGGCGCAGCCAGGTGCAGCGGCTTTTCATCGGCAGCGGCGCCTGGCGCACCGCGGGCAAGGCCCTGGTCGCAACATTGGCCGTACAGATGTTGGCGCTGGCCGTGCCCTGGCTCACCCGTGTGCTGGTCGACCAGGTGCTGCCCCAGCGGGAAGTCGGCCTGGTGGGGATGTTGGCCGCCGGCGTGGCGGTGATCGTGCTGATGCAGATGGTGGTGGGCTTCGTGCGCCGTCTGGCGCTGATTCGCCTGCAAGCCGACGTAGACACGGGGCTGATGCGCGGCTTTTTGGAGCACCTGCTGACGCTGCCCTACCGCTTCTTTCAGCAGCGCAGCAGCGGCGATTTGCTGATGCGCCTCTCCAGCAATGCGATGATGCGCGAGCTGCTGACCACGCAGACCATCGCCGCGGTGATGGATGGGCTGCTGGTGCTGGTCTTTCTGGCGGTGCTGCTGGTGCAGGCGCCGGCTTTTGCGCTGGTCACGGTGGTCATCGGGCTGGCGCAGGTGCTCCTGCTGCTGGCGAGCACCGGGCGCATGCACGACCTGGCGCAGCGCCAGCTTGCCACCCAGGCGGAGGCGCAGGCCTATCTGGTAGAGGCGCTGGCCGGCATCAACGTGGTCAAGGCCACCGGCGCCGAGGCGGTGATGCTCGACCGCTGGCGCGGGCTGCATGGCCGCGCGCTGGCCGTCACGGTGGACAAACAGCGGCTGGCAGCACTCTTCGATACGCTGCTGGGCGGCTTGCAGACGGCGACGCCGCTGATCTTGTTGTTGCTTGGCGTGCAGCAGGTGCTGGCCGGCGCGCTGAGCCTGGGCGCAATGCTGGCGCTCAATGTGCTGGCGACGGGCTTCCTGGCGCCGCTGGCTGCGCTGGTGGCGAGCGGCCAGCAGTTGCAGTCGATGGGCGCGCACCTGAACCGCATGGCCGATGTGCTGGAAGCCGAGCCGGAGGCGATGGGCGCCCAGACGCCGGCGCAGGTCGGCGCGGTGACGCTGGAAAACGTCTCGTTCCAGTATGACCGGCACAGTGCGCCGGTGCTGCGCGACATCAACGTAGCAATTCAGCCCGGCCAGAAAGTGGCCATCGTCGGGCGCTCCGGGTCGGGGAAGAGCACGCTGGCGCGGCTGCTGCTGGGGCTGCACCAGCCGACGCAGGGCGAAGTGCGCTACGGCGACACGCCTCTGGCGGCGCTGGATCGCCGCAGCCTGCGCCGTCAGATGGGCGTCGTCACCCAGGAGGTTTTCTTGTTCAGCGGCTCGATTCGCCAGAACATTGCCTTTGGCCGCGACGACCTGGGCGTGGACGAGGTGCTGGAGGCGGCGCGGCTGGCCTGCATCGACCGCGACATTGCCCAGATGCCGATGAACCTGGAGACGCTGGTGGCCGAGGGCGGCGCGGGGCTGTCGGGTGGGCAGCGGCAGCGGCTGGCCCTGGCGCGGGCGCTGGCGCGCAAGCCGGCGCTCCTGCTGCTGGACGAGGCGACCAGCCATCTCGACACAACCACGGAGCGGGCGATTGAGGAGAACCTGCGCGCGGTGGGCTGCACGCAGATCGTCATTGCCCACCGGCTGAGCACAGTGCGCCACGCCGACCTGATCTTGGTGATGGAGGAGGGGCGCATCGTGGAGCGGGGGACGCACGCGGAACTGCTGGCGGCGGGTGGGGTCTATGCGGGGCTGGTGGGAGGACAGGCGCTGGTTCTGGAGACGCCGAATGTCAGCTCGTAGCAAGTGACTCGCTTGCATGAGTGTTTCCGTTTTCGGCTTGGTCATGATAACATCGGTGATATTGATACCCTGGGTGATTGCGCAGCAATCGATTCCACCGAGCAGAACATGGCCGAACACATCCGCGCACAATTGGTCGTTGAATATGTTGCCAACAATCTTCTACATCTCTTAGCGCTACAAGCCAGGCTGGTGCTTGACGCTGACACGTTTCTGATCGGGCGACTGTCTTCGTGCCAGCTACCAATCGACTTGCGCGAGGTATCTCGGCAGCATGCAAAGATCATCAACGATGGTAAACGATATTATGCCGTCGATCTTGACAGCACAAATGGCACGTTCCTGAATGGTCAGGCGCTGGAGCCAAATCAGAGGCATAGTCTGGCCAACGGGGACTTGATCCAGATTGCCACCGTGCTGGTATTGCGTTTTGAGGATGAAGGCAGCACGGTGCCAGTGGTCATTCCGCAGCCCTACCTTTCAGGGCGATTTTGGCTGGATGCAGCTCAACGACAGGTATTTGTCAACCGACGCCGGCTTGAGCCAGAACTCACAGTGCAACAGTTTCAGCTGCTTGAACTCCTTGCATCGACGCCTGACCGAGTCGTTTCCCGCGACGAAGTTGCGATGACCGTCTGGCCTGACGCACACGGCGAAGTGAGCGAGGCGATGATCGACAATCTGGTTGCTCGCCTCCGCCAGCGCCTGGCCAGCGCCGATACACAACATACGTTTATCGAGACTATCCGCGGCATCGGGTATCGATTTCGCATCCCCTGATAGCTTCAATGCAGTTTCGGCAGGTTGTTGCCGGATCTTGATA
>JAPKMV010000438.1 GCA_026645635.1 Caldilineaceae bacterium | reverse complement strand
ACCAGGTTCCCGCGGCAGAATGGACTGTCTTCACACATCTGCTGGCACGGACGGCGGACGGCGGCTATGTGCAGGTAGCCGGTCGCGACAGCCCGCCTGGCGCAGGCAGCCTGCCGACGACGCGCTGGCAAGCCGGCTGGCGCGTCCTCGACGAATATCAGATCGCGTTGCCCGCCGATCTGCCCGCTGGCAGCTACACGTTGGCGGCCGGTCTCTATCACGCGGAGGATGGGCAGCGGCTGCCGGCGGATGGCGCCGGCATTATCTTAGGGGAGGTGCAGATTGACGAGTAACGGCGAATTTTTGCCGCAACTGTATGCGATGGATCACACCGGCGGGTGGAACGCGGGCATGCGCCAGATCACTGCGGCGCTGCTCGACGGCATCGGGGCGGTGGATGGACCAGTGTTGGAACTGGGCTGCGGCGGCGGCGCCCAGGCCGAGGTACTGGCGCGTCGCTTTGCCCCGCAGCCGATCTATGCGTTGGACATCATGCCCGCCGCGGTTGCGGCTGCACACCAGCATCTCGGCGGCGAGGTCGGCGTGATGCAGAGCGACGTGCACGCGTTGCCCTTTGCCGACGCCACGCTGGGGCTAGTCGTCGGCATGGATGTGCTCGACCAGATCGGCGTCGACATCGTCGTGGCGCTGGGCGAGCTACGCCGGGTGCTGCGCGACGATGGCCGGTTGCTGCTGCGCGTGAGCGCGTATGACTGGCTGACCGGGCCGCACGACCGCGCCTTCAATACGGCGCATCGCTACGGCGGCGGTGAACTGCGCGCCGTACTGACCTACGCCGGCTTTGCCGTGGAGCGCCTCACCTTTGCCAACACGCTGTTGGCGCCGCCGCTGGCAACGGTGCGGCTCTTGCAGCGTTACGGCGTGCTGCCGTTTGCGGCGGGAACCTACGACAGTCCGACTGCCAACCGCCTCTTTGGGGTTGTGCTGGCGCGGGAAGCCGCCTGGCTGCGCCGCCACAACCTGGGCTTTGGCATCAGCCTTTATGCGCTGGCGCGCCGCCAACGTTATGACAACGAACGGCTGGCCACCTCATGATGCGCACAGCGGATCGACCTGCGCCCCTGGTTTGCACGGTGCTGCCCACCTACAATGAACGTGAGAACATCGGCCCGCTCATCGAGGGGGTGCTCGCCGGCGCGGTCACGCCTCATCTGGTGCTGGTCGTCGACGACAACTCGCCTGACGGGACGTGGCAGGTGGTGGAAGAACTCATGCGGCGCCACAACCAGGCGGGACAGGTGCGCGTTGCGCTGGAGCGGCGCATCGGCGCCAAAGGCTTGACCTCGGCGATCCAGCGCGGCATCGACCTGGCCATCTACACCTTTGGCGCCGAGATCGTCACCTGGATGGACTGCGACCTCTCCATGCCGCCGGAGGATGTACCGCGGCTGGTGCGGGCGATCACAGACGGAGGCGCCGACATCGCAGTCGGTTCGCGCTGGATACCCGGCGGCGCGGACGTGGCCCACGGCTTCATGGCGCGCACGCTCAGTTGGCTCATCAACAATTTTGCGCGCACGCTGCTCGACCGCCGCGTCACCGACTACACCAGCGGTTTCATCGCCGCACGCCGCCAACCGTTGAGTCACCTGCGTCTACGCGGCGACTATGGCGAGTACTGCATCGACCTGTTGGGCCGCGCGCTGGCCGCCGGCTATGTCGTCACGGAGATCCCCTATCGCTGCACACCGCGCACCGCCGGCGCGAGCAAAACCGGCGCCAACCTCTGGGACTATCTGGTCAAGGGGCGCAAATATGTCGCCACAGTCTGGCGGCTGCGACAATTGTAGGCAACCCTTGCCGCCGTAGATTTCTGGTCACCACTCCCGCAGCATCCAGATCTCTGCGTTTTCGCCGCCGGCCTCACCGCCGATCTCGGCGAAGATGACCACCGCCTGCTTGAGCTGCGCCATCGCCTGGCTGTCCTGGCCGCAACTGTGGTGGAGATCGGCCAGGGTGTTGCGCAGCGCAGCCTCGCGGTGGCGGTCGCCTATGCGCACCACCTCCGCCAGCGCCTCCTCCACCAGGGGGATGGCAGCCGCCGGGGCGCCGTTGTCGGTGTGGACCAGCGCCAGGCTGTTAAGCGCCGCGGCGAGGATGCCCGGATCCGGCTGGCTGCGCGCCGCCGCCACCCCTGCCTCGGCGGCGGCCAACGCCTGCGCGAGATTGCCCTCACGCCGCGCCAGCAGCGCCAACAGGGTGTGTGCGCGCGCCAACGCGGCTGGGTTGTCCGCAGCCGCCGCAGCAGCCAACCCAGCCGCAGCCAGACGGATCGCGGCTGGGATGTCGCGCGTGCGCGCCAGGGTCAGGCTCCAGTCGGTCAAGAGATGGGCGCGGGCGCTCGTTGCCGCAGGCGGGAGCAATTGGTCGGCGGCGGCAAAATGACGCTCGGCGGCAGCCGCATCGCCTAGCCGTTCGCACAGGCGACCAAACCGCTGCTCCAGATCCGCACGCTGGTCGGCGGGCGCCACGGCCAAGGCCGCTGTGTAAGCCTGTTCTGCCCGGCCATACTCACCGCACAGCGTGTAGAGGTCGCCCAGGTGTGCGTGGGCGGCGCTGCGGGCGGGTGCGCCGAACGCCAGTGCGGACTCGAAGTAGGCGATAGCCGCACGGTTGGCATAGACGCGGCGCGCCTGTTCGCCGGCGACGAAGGCGAAGTGCGCGGCCTTGTCATGTTCGCCGCCCAGTTGATAGTGATGGGTGAGCACGCCGGCCGCGCTCTCCTCATTGCCGGTGCGCCGCGCCGCCGTGGCCAGGGCATCGGCCACGCGGCCGTGCAAAAGCCGGCGCCGCAGTTGGGTCAGGTCATCGTACACCACCTGGCGCAGTTGGGTGTGGGCAAAGTCCAACCGGTCGCCGTCCGCTTCCACCACCAGGCGCAGCGCCAGCAACTCCTCCAGTGCAGCCAACGCTTCGTCATCGCTGCGCCCGCTGGCTGCGGTCACGGTGTCCACATGGAACGAACGGCCGATGACGGCGGCGGCGGCCAAGACCTGGCGCGCCACCTCTGTCACCGGCGCCAGCCGCGCGTGGACAAAATCGCGCACGCTGCCGGGCGCGCGCCAGGGTGCAGCGCTGTTGGCAGCATCCTCGTGCGCCAACATCTGGAGATATTCGGCGACAAAAAAGGGCAACCCGTCGGTCTCAGCATAGAGCCGGTCTGTCAATGCAGCGCGTTCTGCGGCGCGGGCAGGCAAGGCCAGACCAACCCAAAGGGAGACATCGTAGCGGGAGAGGCGCGACAGATCAATCCGGGTGACAGCCCCCTGGCGCACGCTTTCCGCCACGTAGCGGCGCAGGGGATGGCTGGCGGGCAGCGCGTCCTCACGCCAGACAAGGATGACACAGATGCGCTGCGCGCCCAACCGCCGGACGAAGTAGGTCAGCCAGTCGAGCGTGGCGCTGTCGGCGCAGTGGATGTCGTCGAGCAGCAGGATGCCGGGCGGGTCGCCGGCCAGTAAGGTGATCAATGCTGCAGCCAGCCCGGCGAAAAATCGACTCTGCGCTGCGAAGGGGTCGGGCACTTGTTCCGCACCGGCTCCGTGAAGCTGCATGAGGGCGGGCTGCAAGCGCCCAACCTCGGCCAGCGTAAGCGGGTCCAGTGCGGCCAAGCGAGCGCGCAGCGCCGGCTCGGCGGCAGCGCGTTGGAGCAGCATAGAAAGCGGGGCATAGGCGAGCGCAGCTTCGCCGGGGTAGCCGGCGGCGGAGAGCAGCGTGGCCCCGCGCTGCGCCTGCGCCGTGGCAAAAGCGGTGGCCAGCGCCGTCTTGCCCACGCCAGCCTCACCCGTAATCACGATCAGGCGGCCATGATCGCCATGCTGGCCAATAGCGTCATAGACAACCTGCAGCAGCGCCCAATCAGGCGAACGACCCACCAACGGCGCGGCCGCTGCATGGCGCGTTCGCAGAGGCGCCGCGGCTGGCAGCGCAACAGTGCGCGCCTCCACCTCCGGCGGCGACGGCGGCCGGTGGTTGAGGATGGCCGTATAGAGTGCGGTGGTCTCTGCAAGCGGCGGCACGCCCAGTTCTGCGTCGAGGATGCGCGCACACTCCTGATATTGGCGCAGCGCGGCGGCGCGCTGGTTGTCCCAGGCGTAGAGCAGCATCAACTGGCGGTGCGCGGGTTCGTGGAGCGGGTCGAGGGCCAGGTGGCGCCGTGCATGGGTGATGGCCGCCGGCCAG
>JAPKMV010000437.1 GCA_026645635.1 Caldilineaceae bacterium | reverse complement strand
GTGGCTGGCCGCGGCCGGCGGCGCGCTGCTGATCACGCTGCCCTGGTGGCTCTGGCTCGCCCAGTCGGCCGCGGCCCAGGCGCTGGTGGCGGTGCGCACCGACAGCGGTGCGGGCTGGGACAACTACAATCTGCCCGATTGGGGGCTGGTGTGGGCGCCGCGCAACCCGCTGCTGGTGGCGGTGTCCAGCCTGGGCATCAGTGCGCTGTTCGGCTGGCAGACCGTCGATCTCTTCGTACAGATGGCGGGCGCGGTCTGGCTGGCGTTGGTGGTCGGGTTGGGTGCGTGGGCCTGGCGGCGACCGGCGCTGCGCCCGGTCACGGTGCGCACGTGGCTGGCCTGGCTGCTGCTGGTGGTCTGGGTGGCGCTGACCGGCGTGATCTTGCAGGCGAATCGGCTGGGGCTGCCGTTCATGCAGTTTATTCACGTCAATGTCGGTGTGATTGCCCTGTACGCGCCGCTCACCCTGGCGAGCGGCGGGCTGCTGGCCTGGGTGCTGGGGCTGCTGGCGCCGCCCCGTTTCGCCCTGTACGGGGCAGGTGTGGCCGCGCTGGCGCTCACCTTTTGGGGGGCAAGCGGGATGACCGCCATCGTCAACCCGGTGACGATCCTGGCGACGCCGGCGGACCGCGCCGCGCTGCAGTGGGTGCGTGACAACACCCCGGCGGATGCGCGCTTTGCGGTGAACACGTGGGAGTGGCTGGGCGGCATCTATGCGGGCGGCGACGGCGGCTACTGGATTCCGGTGCTGACCGACCGCGGTTCGATTGTGCCGCCGGCGCTCTATGCCGCGGCGTTGCCGGAGGCGGAGCGGGCGGCAATCAATGCGCGACTGGCGCGGCTCGCCGCGGCGACCAATTTCGACGATCCGGCGCTGCGGGCTGAACTGGCGGCGCAAGGGGTGACGCATCTCTACTTGGGCGCGCGCGCCGGCTCCATCACGCCGGAGCAGATCGACGGCAAGCCGTATGCGCGGCTGGTGTACCGGGAAGGCGGGGTGTCGGTGTATGAGTTGATGCTGGAGTAGGCTGCTTCAACACCTTGTTGGCGTCGATGTTCTCCAGACTGTCCAGCCGGATGCCGTCGATCTCGCGCGTGGCGCCAAAGTGAATAGGCACATCCACGATTTGGAGCGTATCCCGCTTCTCTCTGGCAATTGACGCTAAGTGTAATACAATGTATGATATTACTGCCTTATCCGTACAGAATCCTGTGAGGATGCCTGGCGAATCTTCAAGAATGCCTGGTTCCAGCGCTTTGCGCGTCGAGAACGGATTACAGACAAGTCCTTGCAGGAGGCTGTGGGCAGAGCAGATAGGGGACTTGTCGACGCCGACCTGGGGGGCGGCGTAATCAAGCAGCGGATTGCCAGACCAGGAAAGGGCAAATCGGGAGGCTACCGCACCATCATCATATTCAGATGCTCAGATCAGCCAGTTGATTGCCACTGGCGCTTTGACGGAGGTCAATGATGGAAACGAAGTATGAATATCGATCCGAAGCACTCGGCGCAATCCACGAGACCATGACATCGCTCGAAGCGGTCGGTGCGATCAGCAAAGTCACGATGCGCGAATTCGACGACGCCTGCCTGCAGCCCGTGAAACCGCTGGCGCCAAAGGCGATCCGCGCCCTGCGCGAGCGGGAGCATCTCTCACAGGCCGTGTTTGCCACCTATCTGAATATTTCCAAGAACCTGGTTTCGGACTGGGAACGCGGCAAACGCAAGCCGGGCGGGCCAGCTCTGAAGCTGCTCAACGTGATTCAGAAGTATGGGATCGAGGTGGTTGCGTAGCGGAACTGGTCAAGCGCGTTGCCGCATCGTGATTCTGACACGGGCTGCGTATTGTCATGCATTGCTGCGCGCCAGCGTTGGCGGAAGTTCTCGGCGGCTGGCTTCCAGGGCGCGCTTCCCTAAAACACGCGGTCAGCGGTGCATCAGTTGGCATCGAGCAGCAAGTTGAGGAACTCAAGAAATCGGCGGATTCAAGCAACGACAAGTTGATGGAGACGCTGCGCCAACTGTTCCACCGTATGCGGCCACGCGCGCAGCGCGTAGGGATCGAAGTCGGCGCCGTTGGGTCAGACCGGTGTAGGTAATTTATACCTTCGAACTAGAGGGAGGCAACACCGCAACGAAGGCTTAGCGAGACCTGGATTCGATGATGCTGAGAAACGCATCTGGTATGATGACTGTGATCCCGGCAAACCGCTGCTTTGGTGGAAAGTCACGCGTGTTGGCGGTGACGAGATAATCTACACCGCCAATCAATGCGGTTGCCATGATCGGGTGATCCTTGGGGTCGTGCAGCCAGAGCTCGTAACTTCCGGTGGTCACCAATTGCGCATCGACCAGTTCGGCAACGCGTAAGATGGCTTGCACCTGGGCATCTACAGCGCCCTGACTCCAACTAAGTCGTGCCATGACGCGGCGCATCTCATCGATGATGTACTGGCTGCATACCAGCCGGTAAGCGCCAAGCCCAGCAAGAATCAGCAACCGGCGACGCTGCACACCGAGCAAGACATTGGTGTCAAGCACGGCGCTTACGCGTCTTTGCCGATCCATTGCCATTGGCTGCGTTCGCTCCTCAAGACGGCGTCAACCTCTTCCGGGGTGGCGGGCGGACGCTCGGCATCGACCATGTCGAGCAGTTGGGAAAGTTCTTCGATGCGCCCCAGTTCGGCAAGCGGCACGACAAGACGCCCGCCCAACTTGACCCCCGGCATCAGGCCCCGCCGAATCCAGTTGACCACCGTCTGGCGGCTGACGCCAAGACGGTGTGCTACCTGGCCGGTCGTAGCGTATTGGGCTGACTGGGTTTGACGCTCAACAACCTGTGCCAACTCGTCGACAAGCTGTGCATCTTCTGCGCGGCCTTCCTGCCGCAGGCTCTGCGCCAGCGCCCTGCTGCGTGACAGAACCGTCGTCTCTTTTACGGCCATCGTGCCACCTCCATTCACAACGATAGCACAAAAAACACAAAAAGCGCAAAGGTTTGTTGCACCTCGATTGCTCATTGCTGGTTTCGGCTTCCACGGGATCGAGATGGATGCGTAGCAGGATTGATGCAACCGCCAGCGCCGCTCCAGTGTACCTACGCTGGCAGCGTATCGCCCGGCATGGGATGAGGCGTCGTGCCTGGCAAATACGTGCAGTCGCCATCTTCAGCATGATGTTCGTCTGCCAACTCGCGCAATCGTCGCTCAAGCACAAATGGCGCAAGCCCACTGCAATGAAACATCGTGGTATCATAGGCGATGTGGCTACCTGTTCAAGAGGACAAACATCGCTGCCAGATAGCTTCTGAAGTGCTGCTGCGCTTCCAACCTGGATGATTTGCAGCACCGCGATGTGGCATCGTACGGCTGACCGAGGGATTGAGTTTGATGAGGACAACGATCATGCTATCCATTCAGAAGAAACTGGTCGCCGATGAACGCGGACAACCTCAGGAAGTGATCATCTCGTGGGAACAATATCAACAGATCATTGAGATGCTGGGGTTGTATTTGGACGTCGCAGCCATCGCTGATCTGCGCAAGGCGCGCCAGGATCGGATGGCTGAGCAGCGGGATGCCTGCGTTGCGCTCAACGCCACACCATGAGCCAGGTTGTCATTCATTTTCTGGTATGACCACGACGAAGATGTGATCTATGTTGATCACATTGGCCCACGCGGTGATATCTACAAATCACGTAACTACTCAGGCATCATCCGCAGATTTCACAGATTACGCGAATGCGCGAGTTTTCACTCTGTGGAATCTGCGCAATCTGTGGAGCGTCTGTTCTCTGAGGCTTGGTAGTTACCAAATAACCGCAATTGTGAAAGGCGCCCCATGCTCACCAGCAACCGCATCACCCTGCGCGCCATGACCCGCGACGACCTGCCGCGGCTCTGCGCGTTCAACAACGACCTGGCGGTGGAACTGGCGAGCGGCGGCGACCCGCCGATCCCGCAGTCGCTGGCGCGACTGGAAGCCGAGTTCGACCAGGAGGCGAGCAAAGGCGGGCGCAACGGCATGGCGTTTGCCATCGAGGCGGATGGCCTGTTCATTGGCCAGTGCGCCCTGTTCAACGTGAACCACACGGCCCACACCTGCGAACTGGGCATCACTATCGGCGACCCAGCGTACTGGGGCAAGGGCTATGGCCGGGAGGCGATCCGCCTGCTCCTGCGCTACGCGTTTCACTACCAGAACT
>JAPKMV010000436.1 GCA_026645635.1 Caldilineaceae bacterium | reverse complement strand
GATGATGCTGCTGGCTGCGGATGGCCGCGGCCTGCGGGCTGAGTTCCACGTCGTCCAGCGCGCCGCTCAACACCCGCTGGATGCCGTCCTGCGTCTCGCGCATCGCCTCCTCGAAGACATCCACCGGGCTGGAAGGAATCTGGAAGATGTCCACCAGACACTGTTCCATCTGCGTCACCGTGTTGCTGCGCAGGATGTAGACCGGCACGTTGCGACGCTCGGCCTCCATGATCGGCGCCGGCTGCTGGCGGTAATAGTTCTTGAGCGTCATCACCACATCGGCGCCGGTCAGGTTGTCCACGATCTGCACCGGCACGTTCAGGCTGCCGGCTGCAGCGCGCAGCCGGTTCTGACCGATGCCATAGGGATAGATGCGCACGGTGTTGCGCCGCGCTGCGGGTTGCTCCACGGGCGCGGGCGCGGCGGCATGGCCGTTGCCGTGGCCGTTGATCGGTGCGCGGGCCGTTGGCTCCATCTCCGCAGGACGGCGGCGACGGCTGCGGGCGCCAAATTCGCCTGACGCACCGCCGGCCGGCTCCTCGGCCCGCTGCACCTGGACGACGCCCGTTTCATTGACATAGCGTTCTTCGGGCGAGAGCGGGCGGTCGCGCAGGATCGCATCCACCGCCGCGGTCACATTGTGGTGGATCACCATGTGCTGGCGGTCCTTGATCTCGATCAGTACGTCGAAGGTGGGCGGGGCGCGCCGCTCCAGGACGCTCTTCTGGGTGCCGCGACGCCGCGCCTCCTCGTCCGACAGCGTCACCGACTCGATGCCGCCGACCAGGTCGCTGAGCGTCGGGTTCATCAGCAGGTTTTCCAGGTTGTTGCCGTGGGCTGTGCCGATGAGCTGCACGCCGCGCTCGGCGATGGTGCGCGCCGCGATCGCTTCCAGCTCCCGCCCGATCTCGTCGATGATGATCACTTCCGGCATGTGGTTCTCCACCGCCTCGATCATCACCTCGTGCTGGAGCGCGGGTTCGGGCACCTGCATCCGCCGCGAGCGGCCGATGGCCGGGTGCGGGATGTCGCCGTCGCCGGCGATCTCGTTGCTGGTGTCCACGATCACGACGCGCTTCAACTCGCTGCGCAGGCGCGCCGCCTCGCGCAGGAGCGTGGTCTTACCGACGCCGGGCCGCCCCAAAAGCAGGATGCTCTTGTCGTCGGCGACGATGTCCTTGATGATCTCGATGGCGCCATAGACTGCGCGCCCGACGCGGCAGGTCAGGCCGATCACGTCGCCCTTGCGGTTGCGGATCGCCGAGATGCGGTGCAGCGTCCGTTCGATGCCGGCGCGATTGTCCTTGCCAAAATCGCCGACCCGGTCGACGACCATTTGCAGGTCAACTGGGGTGATCTCGTCGGTGCTCAGCACCATTTCGCCGGCAGTGAAGCGCGCCTCGGGCAGCCGCCCCAGATCCATCACAATTTCGAGCAGGTCGCTCTGACGTTCGGACGCCTCCACCGCAGCGCGGATGCGATCGGGCAGCACGGTGAGGAGAAGGTCGAGATCGTCTGTGATCTGAAGTGTTGTCATATCTGTCTTGTAGCCTGTCGTCTGGCTCAAATTCCTGTCAAATCTGTTGCTGTTCAAATTGCCTACTGTACGTTCTTGAATCACAAACTGTTCCCTGGTCATGATAGTACGGATTACTCGGTTGCCGGGTAGCGTTCACCCGGGCATGGGCGCCTTCTGGCGGCGCAAAGGGCGTTGGCACGGTCTCGGCGATCGTCTCGATCACCGCCGTGGGTGCGGTCACACTTTCCCGTACACGTTGCACCACATGTTTCACCATTTTCACTCGATCACTGAACGGCGCAAATCCCAAATCGGTCAGCAATGCGGTCACGCCGCCATGATAGTCGGCGACCGCCACGTAGGCGGGCATCGGCAGCCGCCGTTCCCGCACCAGCGTCAATCCAAAATAGAGCAACTGGCGCAGACAGAAGCCATCCGGGCGCAGCGTGTCGGCCCACAGTTGCATCCAGCAGCCATAGCGCCCCTCGGCGATCTGCAGCGCGCCGGTGACGGCGCCCGCCTCCACCAGCACATAGGTGGCGCCGTGGCTGGCACACCAGGTGTGCAGCAGCGGCAGTCCACCCGTCGGGTCGCCAGCCCAGCCCTCGGCCTGCTGCACCGGGGCTGGGACAGTCTGCGCGTATAACTGTGTCAGCCCCCACACATCCTCCGGCTGCAGCAGCCGGATTTCGGCGACGATCTCGTCGGCATAGCTCTCCGCAGTCGGCGTAAAGAGCCGCCAGATGGTCTCCCGGCCATAGACCTGGAAGCCGGTTCCCGCCAACGTGTTGATCGGCAAGGGCTGGTCGGTCACGTTGCAGTAAATGCGTGCGATGCCCTGTTCCATCGCCGCATGCAGGCTGTGCGCCAGCAGCTTCGTCCAGCTTGCCGGGTGGCCGTCGCGCGCTTCCAGCCCCGGCGCAATGCAGAGCAAGTCCTGCTCCGGCGCGCTGGGGCGCTTCTGCACTTGCAGAAAGCCGCTGCTCACCAGGCTGTGCCCCTCCTGACGCAGCACATAGGTCATGACTTTGGCATCGTCCCACGGGATCATTGAACCCAGCACGGCGCGCAAGACTGAATGGGAGTTTAGCAGAGAAGAAACGGTAAGAAAGTGAGTCCTCTGCCGATTCAGCCGCTGGATCAAATAGAGGTCGCCAGGTTGGAAAAGGCGAATCACCAGGCTTTTGTCTCCACAATGGAGAGGATAATACCGAATGCTGCACGATTAGCACGTATGCTGCCAATATCCGTATTTTATCGCATGAATTTGACATTGACAAGCCGTAAGAAATAGATATAATCTTATGTTAACGCGCTCTTAACATCATACTCTTACGGTACGGTTGCGTTTCGCCGGTCAATCGCACGTTTTCCGCGGTTTACGGATTTCGGATTTCATGATAGGATACCGATCTCGAAAGGTAGTTTTCACCGCACCTTCGGTCCACCACCAATATTTTCACTTATAGTTGAAAGGAGCTGTTTCGTATGCGATCCAAGTTGGTAAGTCTGCTGTTGGTGGCTTTGCTGTTGCTTGCTTCCTTCAGCACGGCGCTGGCGCAAGATGGGGTCTACTGCGGCGATCTGTCTGCGGATGACTGCGCAATCCTGCAATCGGCGCAAGAAGCAATGATGTCGGTCACATCCTACAAATCGGACGCCACCTATGCTGCTACGGTTACGGGGTTGCCTGGGGTAGCTGATGCCGCTGTCACCGTCAACGTGGCCGGCGCCTTCGACTGGAGCGAAGACGCCATGATGGTCGCCGGGATGCTGGCTGGCAAGACCCAGGAAGAAGTCATGGCCGCGTTGGGCGAGAACCCCGATGCCCTGGTTAACCTGGTGAACGGTCTCAGCGCTGATGTCGTGCTCTCCTACGAAATCAATCAGGAACTGGCCGACGAACTGGGCGCACAGCTCGGCGTTGCGCTGCCTGCCGCCGCCAGCGTGCCGGTTGTCATCGTTGATGGCAACTTCTACTGGGACGCCAGCGACTTCGCAGCGTGGGGCGCGTATGAGGGCTGGGTTGGCATGCCGTTGGCCGAGGTTGTAGGCCAGCTCGCAGCCTCCGGCGCACTCGACCCGGCGGCGATGGAGCAGATGAGCGCTGACCCGACCACCGCAATGGCGATGGCCGTGCCCGCGATGCTGTTGGCTCCGGATGCGTTCAATGAGTTCGTGGTGCTTGAGCGCGGCGACGATATGGATGGCATGGCGATCTTCACGACCAGCCTCGACGTCGCCGGTCTGCTCTCCAGCCCGATGTTCTCGGAATTGGTCTCCCAGTTGGCCGCCAGCGGCGCCATCGAGGGTGTCTCTTCCGCCGATGTCGAGCAACTGCTGCCGATGCTGCCCATGGTCGCCCCGATGCTGGGCCTGACCATCGAGGGCGCGCAGGCCATCGGTCTGGAAGACTTCATGGTCTACAACACCACCTCTGAGATCATTTGGGACCTCGCCGGCCTCGGTCAGTTGGCTGCCATGAGCGGCGCCGACCTGGGTCTGGGCGCAGATGCCGGCCTCAGCTTCATCGTCAGCGTCGATGACTCTGACTTCGGCGCCGACCAGGGCATTGCTGCCCCGGCCGATGCGGCGATGTTGACGGCGGAGCAGGTGCTGAGCGGCGGTCAGTAAGCCACCACCGGCAGTAAAGTACGGATAGCTCGCATTTCCTGAGCTGTTCTGCGTAAAGTGAAGGGCGCCAGC
>JAPKMV010000435.1 GCA_026645635.1 Caldilineaceae bacterium | reverse complement strand
GGTCAATCGGCCGCAGTCGCTCGATGATTTCAGGAATATAGCGCGCCACCTGTAGTGCATCCATGCTGTCCAGTATAGCACAATTTGGCGGCGGGGGAGCCGGTCAAAATAGGGGCGGCGTTACTGCCAGATCCGCGACGGCGCCACCGGTCATCGCCGCCAGCTCATCCGGCGTGAGGCGAAAGACCGCGTTGGGATGGCCGGCCGCGCCCCAGATTTCGTCGTAGCGCCAGAGGTCACGGTCGATGAAGGTGCGCAGCGGCTGCGCGTGGCCCAACGGCGGCACCCCGCCGATCACGAAGCCGGTGGCCTCGCGCACGAAGTCGGCGTCGGGCTTGCTGATGTTCTCGCCGGCCAGCGCCTTGAGCTTCTTCTCGTCGACCCGGTTGCCGCCGCTGGCGATCACCAGGATCGCTGCGCCGCTCTGCTTGCCGCGGAAGACCAGCGACTTGGCGATCTGCTCCACGGCGCAGCCAACCGCCGCCGCAGCCTCCGCCGACGTGCGCGTCGAGTCAGGCAGTTCGATGACCTGATTTGTGAAGCCACGCTCGGCGAGCGCATCCTGCACCTTCTGCGCGCTCGGTTTCAAAGATGCCATCTCCTCATCCTCGCTTGGGATAGACCGCGGATTTGGCGGATTAAGCGGATTCTCGCGGATCAAATCCGTGTGAATCCGCCTAATCCGCCAAATCCGCGGTCTATTCTGTCTCTAACCCAGCACGCGCCGGTTGCCGTACAGCCGCTGGTAATACTCCTTGAACTCGCCGCTGCGGATCGGCTCCCACCACCAGCGGTTCGCCACATACCAGCGCACCGTCGCCCGGATCGCCTGCTCGTGGGTGTAGTCCGGCTCCCAGCCCAGCGCCATCATCTTGTCCACATTCATGCAGTAGCGACGGTCGTGGCCCTGGCGGTCTTCCACGTGCTGGATCAGGCTGCGCGGCTTGCCCAGTTCGTCGAGCAGAATCTCCACCATTTCCAGGTTGGTCAGTTCCATGCCGGTGCCGATGTTGTAGGTCTCGCCCAGCACGCCTTCGTGCAGCACCAGGTCCACGCCGGAGCAATGATCGACCACGTACTGGTAGTCGCGGCGCTGCTGGCCATCGCCGTAGACCGGCAGCGGCAGGTCTTGCAGCGCGTTGGTGACGAAGAGCGGCACCACCTTTTCAGGATACTGGAAGGGGCCGATGTTGTTGGCCCCGCGGGAGATCGTCACCGGCAGCCCGTAGGTGATGAAGTAGGCGTTGACCATGTGGTCGCCCGCCGCCTTGCTCGCCGCGTAGGGGCTGCGCGGGGCCATGCAGTCCTTTTCCTGGCTGCGGTGCTCGCCGTGGATGTGGCCGTAGACCTCATCGGTGCTGATCTGGTGATAGCGCAGGTTGCCGTGGCGCCGCGCCGCCTCCAGCAGCACGTAGGTGCCGTAGACATCGGTCTGAATGAACGCATCCGGGTCCATGATGCTGCGGTCAACGTGGGTCTCCGCGGCGAAGTTGACGATGGTGTCCACGCCGTGCGCGGTGATGGCCGCATCCACCGCGGCCCCGTCGCAGATGTCGCCGCGCACGAAGTGGAGCCGCTGCGGGTGCTGCGCCTGGATGTCCTGCAGATTCTCCAGCCGCCCCGCATAGGTCAGCTTATCGTAGACGACGATGCGGTAGTCCGGGTGCGCGTCCAGCATGTAGCGGACGAAGTTGCTGCCGATGAAGCCGGCGCCGCCGGTGACAAGAAGGTTTTGCATGGCTCTATTCCTCAAATATGGTCAATTTCAGGTGTTGTACAGTCTCACGCCAAGACGCAAAGACGCCAAAGTTGCAAAGACATCTGTTCGGCGTCAAGATCGCTTTTCATTCGTCAAAATTCGTGCAATTCGTGACTCCAAAATCTCGGCGACCGAAGATCAAGGGCCGCTTCCCGGTAGCCGCCCGTCACGTCATCGCTCCCTTGCAGGCGTATAGGCCTATGGGCCGGGTGCACGCAGCGCCCGGCGTCTGCGTTGGCCGCTTTCCCAGGCTCTGCGTAACCGGCGCAGCCTGCCAGGCTGGCGATAGGCCGGCAGCGGAAAGGTGACGGCGAGGGTCAGGCTGGGCGTCTGCGCCAGCGCCGGCAGCAGATCCGGCGGCATCCCCGCGGGCGCCGCGCCCTGCCAGTACTGCTGCCAGCGGCTGCGCTCCTCGCCGGCAGCGTTCATGCTCAGAAAGGCGGCGTCGTCGGCCAGCGCCCGCCGCACCGCCAGGATCACGTCGACCAACTGCCGCCAACGCGCCGCCAGCGCCGCGGTCTCCAGCGCCGCATCGCTGCGCCGTCGCGCCGGCAAAAAGTCGTCCAGGAAATAGGCCAGCGCGGTCTGAAACGAGGGCAGCAGCGCATCGACGAAACAGACGGCGTGCACCGTGCTCACCCGTTCGCTGATGTGGAGCAGTTCCGCCGCCTGCTGCGGGCGCAGATCGAAGTACGGCTCCGGCTCGAAGCGCGTCCACTCGCCGTAGGCTGCGCCCAGCCGGCGCAGCCGCTCGCCCACCGCCGCAATGACGTGGGCCGCCGCGGCAACCTCGCCGGCGCCCGCCTCGATGCGATACATGGGCGTCAGCTCATCCAGGCGCAGGGGCAATTGAAACACAGCGCCCGGCAACTGGTCCACCATGCGCAGCGCCGCAGCCAGCGCCGGCGCAGAGACGAGCAAGCCAGGTGCAAACGTGGCAGCCTCCTAGAGCAGCCCTACGCGCGAGTGGTCGCCCAGCGTCATCTTGAAGGCTTTCGGCTTGATCGGGCTGTAGGTGACTTCCACCTCGCGACCGATGATGCTGTCTTCGATGCGGCTGGGCACATCCACGATGCGGCTGTGGTCGAGCACGATGCTGTGCTCAATCTCGCTGTTCTCGACGAGTGTGTGGTGATAGATGCTGGTGAACGGTCCCACATAGCTGTTGACGATGCGCGCGTGCTCGCCGATGATGGCCGGCCCGCGCACGACGCTGTTGATGATCTCCGCCCCCTGCTCGACCGTCACCAGGTGGTCCACCTTGCTGTCGCGGTCGATGTAGCCTTCGTTGCCGTGGCTCAGTTCGGCCAGCACGCGGTTGTTGGCCTCCAGCATGTCGATGGGCTTGCCGGTGTCGATCCACCAGCCGCGGTGGATGTAGGGATGCACCGCCAGCCCCTGCTCCACTAGCCACTGGATGGCGTCGGTGATTTCCAGTTCCCCGCGCCAGCTTGGCTTGATGGCTTTGACGGCGCGGAAGATGTGGTAGTCGAACATGTAGATGCCCACCAGCGCCAGGTTGCTGGGCGGGTTGCGGGGCTTCTCCACCAGCCGGCGGATGCGCCCCTCCTCGTCCAGGTCCGCCACGCCATAGTGCTGCGGCTGGTCCACCGGCGTGAGCACCACCTGGCTGTTCCACGCGCTGTCGGCAAACTGGCGGATGAGGTCGCTGATGCCACCCTGGATCACGTTGTCGCCCAGGAACATGACAAAGCGCTCGTCACCCAGGAAGTTGTGGCTGATCTTGACGGCGTGGGCCAGGCCCAGCGGCGCCTCCTGGGGGATGTAGGTGATCTTGACGCCCCAGCGTTCGCCCTGCCCGACGGCCTGGCGGATCTCGTCGCCGGTGTCGCCGATGACGATGCCGATGTCGTCGATGCCCGCCTCGCGGATCGCTTCGATCACGCGGAAGAGGACGGGTTTGTTGGCCACCGGCACCAACTGCTTGGCGCGGTTGAAGGTGATGGGATAGAGCCGGGTGCCCTTACCGCCACTCAGGATCAAACCTTTCATACGATGCCTCACTGTGATTCAGAGTTGAGCAAAAGGAGCTTGGCTTTGACACAGAGACGCAGAGTAGCAGAGGTTCGCAGAGAGAGATTTGGTTCAATTCTGCTTGCAGTTTCTCTGCGTTTCTCTGCCTCTCTGCGCCTCTGCGTTGAAGTGGGTGGCTTTACAAACAGCCTCTCACTGCTTTGCGTATGCGCCAGACGCGGCGGTCGCCTCGGCGTTGAGGAGCACCGCGCCGAGGATCTGCGCCTGCACGCCGGCCAGCACCTGGCGGGCGCGTTCCGCCTGGTCGCGCTTGGTCGCGCCGGCGTTGATCAGCAGCACCACGCCATCCACCTGGCTCGCCCAGAGCGCGGCGTCGGTCACGGCCAGGACGGGCGGCGCGTCAATGAGCACGTAGCCGGCCTGGCTGCGCAGCTCTGCCAGCCGTTCGTTCAGCCGCTGCGTGCTGAGCAGCGCCACCGGGTTGCCC
>JAPKMV010000434.1 GCA_026645635.1 Caldilineaceae bacterium | reverse complement strand
CAAAGTTGCAGCGACGCAAACAGCTTCTGAAAGTATATCACGCCGCGCGCCGGGCATAGATGTCGCCCGAACCGGCGTCAACGGGAAGCCTGGCCAGCCTGGCGCGCATCGCGTCCGGCGTGAGCCAGTCCGCCGCCTGCCAGCGGTGCTGCTCACCCACCGACCAGTTGTAGCGATAGTCGCCCAGTTCGCCGAGCCGGTCGATGCAGGCGGCAGCCATCGCTTGCGTCGCGGCGATGTACTCGAAGGAAAGCGCGGCCAGCGGCTGGCTGAGACCGCGCAGCACTTCCAGCTCGTAGCCCTCTACATCGATTTTGCAGAAGGTCGGTTCACCGTAGCGGGCAATCAGGTCATCCAACGTAATCACGGTGACAGTCGCCCCCGGCTCCCACGCCACGCGGGCAAAGGAATCTGTCTGCTGCACCGCCTGGATCCACGGCTGCGACAGCGTCGTTACGGTCGGTGTATCGGGGCTGACCCACAGCGTCTCCTCGCCCCGGGCGGCGCCGATGGCGGCATCGACCAGCGTCACCTGTGGCCGGCGCCCATACCAGCGGCGCAGCAGCGCCAGGCAGAGGGGCTGCGGCTCCACACCCACGACGCGGGCGCCTAGCTGCGACCAGACGAAAAGCCGGTTGCCGACATGTGCGCCGATGTCGAAACAGAGGTCGCCCGGCCCGATGAACTGTGCGTAGAAACGCCGCATGCGCCGCAGTTTCAACGGGTTGCCATAGTAGATCACGATCGAACGCAGGAGACCTCTGTAGCCACGCATAACAACAAATTGTCTGTTGTCGATGGTGAATTGTCAATTTGGTAGTAGAATGGGATGGAACTCAAGATCCACCACAGCGACACTGCCCGCGGCGCGGCAGTTCGATAGCGTCGGATGGGTCATTGGTTGACAGGATCGGCGGGAAAATCTATCATTCACATCAGGTTCCCCGCTTCGGAAGAGAGAACCTGATCGATGAATTGGCTGAATCCTCGCTGAGCAGAGCCAACGATTGCGGAGCAGACATGGGCATACCCAGCAAAGTTCTGATTGTCGACGACGAACCAATCGCCCGCGATTCCCTGGAAGCGCTGCTGTTTGGCGAAGGCTACGAGCTCTACTTCGCCGGCAGCGGCGCCGAAGGCATCCAAATCGCCCGGGCTGTCAAGCCGGATGCGGTCGTGCTCGACGTGATGATGCCTGGCATGGATGGCTTCGAGGTCTGCCGCGCACTGCGCGCTGATCCCGATGTGGCGCCGGTGGCTGTCGTCATGGTGACAGCGCTGGACGACCGCCGCTCGCGCCTCACTGGGCTGAGCGCCGGCGCCGACGAGTTCCTCTCCAAGCCGTTCGACAGCCTGGATCTGAAAATCCGTCTACAGACCATCGCCCGGCTGGGCCGCTATCGGCGTCTGCTGGGCGAGCAGCAGCGACTCGAATGGCTGGTTGACCAATCCGAAGATGGCTTTCTGTTGCTGGACAGCGGCAACATCATCGACTACGCCAATCCCCGCGCACGCATGTACCTGAGCCTCGGCGGCGATGGCCGCGGCGCCGATTTCCTCGAACGCTGCGCTCGCTTCTATCGCATGGAACCGACAACCGTCTGGCAGACCTGGCAAACGCCCGAGGTGGCGACCGGCCCTTACTACCTGGTGCAGCCAGAGACGCTCAGCGCACGTGCGTTCTGGCTGCAGGTGGAACGCTTCCACATGTCCGAGGCGGAGGATATGGGCACGGCCGTTCGCCTGCGCAACGTCACTGCGCAGATGTCGAATTACCAGGACATTCGCCGCTTCCACACCACCATCGTCCACAAGCTGCGCACACCGCTGATCGCCATGCACGGCAGTTTCTCGCTGCTGAAGAACTACGCCAGCGACATGTCACCGGGCGAGATCACCGAATTTGTGGACGCAGCCATGCAGGGCATCGACCGGCTTAGCGGCGAGATCGACGACATTCTCGGCTACATCGGCGCGTCCATGCTGGCGGTCAACGGTGACAATATCCTGGTGGAGGACTTTGTCGGGCAGGTGAAGACCATCGCCAACGAGATCGGCATCACCCAGTTGTCGCTGAATTGCGACCCGGCGCTGATGACGACGCCGCTGCCGCTCAACGCCAAGACGCTCAACTCGATCCTGTGGGAGATTCTGGAGAATTCCAAGAAGTTCCATCCGGCGCACGACCCCAAGGTGACGGTGGAAGTGACCACGCCCCGCGCGGATAGCTATCGCCTCCGCTTCATCGACAACGGGCTGACACTCAACCCGGAGCAGTTGCAGTGGGTGTGGACGCCTTATGTCCAGGCAGAAAAGTACTTTACGGGGGAAGCGCCAGGGATGGGGCTGGGGCTGCCGTTGGTGGCAACGCTGGTCTGGCAGGCGGGCGGCCAGGCGCAGCTCTACAACTGCCAGGATGGCCCCGGCGTGGTCGTCGAACTCGACATTCCACAACCGGCGCCCCTGCCGCTTGCTGCGAATAGCTAGCGCAGGTAGGGCGCAAAGGAGAACTTGCTCGTGTTGCGTGTTGCGTGTTACGTGTTGCCACGCAGTACGTAACACGCAGTACGTAACACGGAGTACGTAACACGGAGTACGTAACACGTAACACGTAACACACCCCCACCGGCTCCTGCCTCTAGCGACGCCGGAAGCCATTGCCGTAGACGATGACCTCGACGGCGCCCTCCACCACCACCGGGTGGCTGATCCTGACGCCGATCACGCCGTCGTAGCCCTGGCGCTGCGCCTTCTCATCGAGTTCGCGCAGGGCATTGGCCACGGCGTTGCCGATGAGCGCCTCATAGTGCGTCATGCGCCCGCCGACCAGGTTGCGGATGTTCTCGCGGATGTCTTTGACGACGTTGGCCGCAGCCACGTGTGTCACGGTGATCAGTTCGCCCAGTTCGATTTCTGCGCCTGGGTAGTGATCGATTGCAATGAGCATAGTGGCAGCTTTCCATCAATTGCACCGTGCGGACGCTCCACGCCTCCCGGCACGGCAAAAGGGAGTGACAGGTCTACTCGCGCCGTCCGCGGTGGAGGAAACTCAGCGGTTCCACCAGCCAGCGGCCAAAACCATAGGCCAGCCGGATCACAAGCAGCAAGGCCAGCAGCAGCAGGGCCGACAGCCCCACTGTCCAGCCAAGGCCATATTTCGCCCAAAAGAGCTGCGGACCGACCGCGCCGCTGGCGACGCTCCATGCGTCGGCGCCCACAGCCAACGGATCGCGCGCACCGGCGATGAAAGTGACTGCGTCGTCGAGATTGCCGCTGCGGGCAAGCTGTCCCAAGTCGCCCAACTGGCGCAGCGCGGGCGTCACCGCCGGCTGGCTGAGGATGCGCCCCGCCAACTGGCTGCGCTCTTCCACCGGCAGCGCGGGCAGCGCGCCGGCCAGCCAGGTCAGGTCCTCGGTCGATAGCTGATTCGCCAGAGAGATCAACTGGGACGAGGGCAGCGCCAGCAGCGTATCAAGCGCCTCCGGTGGCGTCGCCAACAGCCGCGCCACTGCCCCGCGATCCTCCAGCGCAAGCAACTGCTCCAACTGCGCGAGATCGATGGTCTCCGGGGTGCGCTGCTTGTAAATCTCATAGGCCACGACCTCATCCACCAACCCGCCCACGGCGCGGTGCCATGCCACTGCGTCAGCCAGCGAGCCGGTGGCGACAGCCAGTTCCAGCGCGCCGGGCGGCAGCTTGACGATGCGCGCCAGCGAGCCATCCTGCAGCGCAGTCTCCAGTGCGGCGCCACCGTTGGCCAGCAAAATCGTCACGGCCTGCACCAGATTGGCCACTTCCGCGGGGGTCGCCGTCTCCGCCAGCAGCGATGCGATGCGCGGGTCGGTTTCCGCCAGGTCAACCACCTGGCGAATCTCGCGGCGCACGTTGCGCCACTCGGCGTAGAGTTCGTTGGCGATGGCGCGCGCCAACTGCGGCGCCTCCGCCTCAAGCTCGGGGCGCACCGCCGCCACAATTTCGCTGCGGATGCCCTGGGCGATCGCTTCCCCTTTGAGCGATTCCTGAATCTGCGGCAGCGCGCCATCGCGCCCCTCGAAGAGATCGTAGGCGATCATGCCCGCGCCGATGATCCAGCCGGCGATAGGGATGATCGTGGAGCCGGCGCGCCCCAGGACGCGCCCGACGATGCGCCCGGCCACCCGCTGCGAAATCCGCTGCGCCACGCTGGTGACGATGCGCCGCGTAATCTGCGCGGCGATGATCACGCCGACGCCGCCCAACGCCAGCCGATGCTC
>JAPKMV010000433.1 GCA_026645635.1 Caldilineaceae bacterium | reverse complement strand
GGGCGGCGCACAGTTGCTTTTCGTCGCCGCCCTCTTCCTGGCCGGCGCGCTTGTCGTCGGGTTGGGTGCTGCCGCAGGGCGCGCAGCCACGACCGGCCCGCATGCCGACGCGCTGATCCGCATCGGCAGCAGCGAGCCGCCCCTCTACACCGTCGCGCCGGGAGAGGATGTTACGGTCACAGTCGAAGTGGCGAATGCCGCCAATCTCGGCGCGGCCACGGTGCTGCTGAGCTATGATCCGGCCCTGGTGCAGGTGGTGGCCTGCACGGCGTCAGGGCACGCCGCCGTCGACCTGAGCGCCTGTAACCCGGCCTATGCCGCCGGCGTGGTGCGTTACGCCCTGGCGGCTTCCGCAGGGTTGAGCGGAACGCTCCCCTTGTTCACTGTCACGTTGCGGGCGGTCGGTGCGGCGGGCGCGACGGCGCAGCTCGAACTGGCTGCGCCGCAATTCGCTGACACGCAGGGCAGCGACCTGCCGGTGACCACGGCGGGGGGCGCTATTGCCATCGCCGGCGCGCCGCTGCTTGCGGATGCCACGGTGCGCCTGGTCGACCAACATGCTGCCATCATGCCGGGCCAGAGTGTGGTGGTCTCTGTCTGGGTCGATGTGACGGCTGCCCACCCGCTGGCCGCGGCGACTTTTGTGCTTCAGTACGATCCGCAGCTCGTGCGCCCTGTCCAATGCGTGCGCGCAACTGACGCGCCCGCGACTGGTTCATGCAACCTCGCCTTCAACGTCGCGCAGGGACTGATCAAGTTCAACGTGCTCTCCGCAGCAGGCGCAAGCGGGGCGCTGCATCTCTATGACATCACCTTCGATGCGGTCGCGGCAGCTCCGCTGGGCGCGGTGAGCCTGTTGACGATCAGCGTGCAGAACATGGTCGACATGGCCGGCGCGACGCTGCGCTGGCAGGCGGCGACCGGCACCATCACGGTTGTGGGCGGGCCTGTCAACGCGGCACAGATTTTGGTCGGCGCACCGGAGAACGACGGCATCTTTGCGATCAGCCAGGGAGCGACGCTTTCGGTGCCGGTGTGGATCTCGGACGCAGTCGACCTGGGGGCGGCCACCCTTGCGCTGGCGTTCGACCCGGATCGCGTCCAGGCGCTGGGCTGCACCATGCACCTGGACGGTGTCGATGGCGGCAACTGTGACATCAAGCATGGGCAGGTGCACGCCAACATCATTGCCGGCAACGGGATCACGGGCAGTCTGCCGGTCTTCACCGTACTTTTCGCGCCGGCTGCCGATGCGGTTGCCGGTCTCAACACCCCGTTGACGCTTGCAGTGAGCAACTTTGTCGACCACTGGGCCGAGCCGCTGCCCTGGCGCGTCCGCCCGGGGCGGTTGGAGATCGTGCCCGGGGACGTATCGGCGCTGCCCATGATCAGCGTCAGCCCCGGCGCCGCTGCCGAGCCGCTGCCGCTCGCCCAGGATGGGCAGGTGACCGCCACGGTCCATATCAGCGCGGTCACGAACCTGGGAGCGGCCACGCTGGTTGTCAGCTATGACCCGGCCGTGGCGACCGCCGTCACCTGCCGGGAGGTCGGCGCGCTCGACAGCGGCGCCTGTGTTGTAGACAGCGGCGCCATCACGGTGAGTTTGCTGGCCCCGGCGGGTTTCACCGGCTCTACGCCCGTTGCGGAATTGGTTTTCCGCAGCGCCGACGCCGCCGCGGCAGGCGATCAGACGCCGCTGAGCCTGGCAGTCACAAACTTCAGCGACGCAGCCGGCAACCCGCTGCTCTACCAGCTTGCGAACAGTGCGCTTGTCATCACCGCGCCGGTGGGCGCGCCGGCCCAGGCCATCCTGCGCCTGAACCGTTCGCGCTATGACAGCAGGCCAGGGGAGCAGATCCAGGTCAGCCTTCATGCCGTCCTCGATGCCAGCCTGCCTCAGGGTCTGGACGTGGCCAGTCTGCTGCTCCGCTACGATCCAGCCGTGCTGCGGCCCGTGACCTGTGTCGTGAACAATGACGCATTTCTGGCCGGCGCCTGCAATCTCGCTTATGCTGCAGACGGACTCCGCCTCAGCGTGTTCGGCGGCCAGGGCGTCACCGGCACGGTCGCGCTGGCGGACATTCAATTCGAAGCCATCGGCCAGGCAGGCGATGCTTCAAACCTGGCTCCGGTTGTGGAACAACTGATCGCAGTGGACGGCACGGCGCCGTCCTATCGCACCGAGCGCGCCGTGGTCGAGATCAGCGCCGACGGCGACGGGGCGCCAGATGATGTGGAGATCGGCGCGCCCAACAGCGGCGACGGCAACGGCGACGGTGTCGCGGATCAGTTGCAGCCGGAGGTGGCGTCTCTCCCCAACTTGCTGGATGGCCGCTATCTGACCCTGGCGGCGCCGCCTGCCGCGTGTCTGAAAAATGTCGAATTTGTGACAAACCCCGCGCCCGCGGATACGCCCTACGGCTGGGGATTCCCTCTGGGCTTCATCAACTTCACGGTGAGTTGTATCGCGCCGGGGAGCGCCGTGACGGTCACGCTGCTGCTCCACGAGGATGCCGCGCCCCCGCTTGAACAGTTCTTTGTCTACGCGCGCGGGATGACGCCGCCAGCGGCTGGCTGGCACACTTTTTCGCTGGCAGATGGGACCGGCGCTCAATTTGCCGGTGATCGAATCTATCTGTATCTGGCTGATGGGTTGCGCGGCGACGACGATGGTGAACCCAACGGCGCCATCGAATTTCTCGGCGCACCCGCGCAGCGCGGCGCTGCCGTGAGCATCGCGCCGTTGACACTCAGCCTCGTCGAGGCTGGTGATGGCGCCGACTATCGTGTGACCCTGTTGGCGCGGCCCGTGGCGCCTGTGACTATTACCATGACGACATCCGGGGAGGCCCTCGTCACACCCGCGCAACTCTTTTTTGCGGTGGAGAGCTGGTCGGTGGTGCAGACTATGACGGTGCGCGCCGTGGAGGACGTAGCGATCGAAGGCGGCCATCAGGACGAGGTCCAACACACTGTTGCCAGCCTGGATGCCATGTACGATAAGCTGGCGCTGCCGCCGGTGGTGGTGTCGATTGCCGACAAGCCGCCAGGGGCAATTCACCCAGCCGCAGCCTATCTGCCATGGATCCAGCGGGGGCAGTCCGCCTTTCCGGGAAATCTTTTTCTGCCAATCATATACTCGACAAGGTGAGAGGGTGTGGTCCCGTCACCCTCTCACCCCCTCACCCTCTCACCTTGTCGAGTAAAAGTGAGCGGCGCAGCCCAATTACTCCGCAACGGCCTTCAGCACCGTGGGCAGGAAGTTGAAGAATGTCATCAACCCCGTCGTCGTGACGATGTTGGGCGGGAAGATGACGCTGTCGCGCAGCCCGACGGCAAAGGCATCGCGATAGTCGCCCTCGGCGATGAAGAAAGGTGGCATGTCGAAGACCTCGCCAAGAGAACAACCAAACACCCAGATTTTCCAGTCATGCAGGCCAGGGGTGAGAGGCAAATTTGCCTGCGGCGCGCCGTAAGCGAGGTTGCCGACGACCAGTTCGCCGTCGTCGGTGCAGATGTTGACGGCAGTCAGCCCAGCCACCGGCGCCAGATGGCCGAGCGTGACCAACGCCTGGCCCGCCGGGACTGTCGTCGCCCGCTCTGTCCAGACCAGGTCGAGGGGAAAGGCTTCCGTTGCCGCACCGATTGCGAGCAGGTAGTAGCGCTTGTCTTCTTCCAACGTGGTGGTGGTGGTGGAGATGAGCACCGTTTCCGTGCCCGGCGCAAGCAGCTCGATCAGCGTGGCGCCGGGCGCAAATGCCACGTCGGGCGCGAAGTAGCCGTAGATCATGCCGGCGGACACAAGCGTGCCGTCGATCTTGATATCCACTGCCGTGCCTGCCACATCCGCGGCAAAGGGAGCAAAGTGGCCGATGGTCACGGTGGGGTTGGCGGCCGGCGCGGCTGGCTCTGCACCCTCCTGCGCCAGGGCTGGCTGCGCGGCACACAGCACACCGACCATGACTGCCAGTCCCACGAAGATTCGTTTTAGCAATGTGTACATGAGGCTATCCTTGTTCGTTCACGCATGCATCTCGGCTCTCCTGCGGGTCAAGTTTATCATACGCGCCTTTGGCCGTCGAACAGATCGGCGGCGCGGCGGCAAGCTGGGTGCGAAGACATTTGGAACACGATGTCCACGAAATGAGCGAAAGACACGAATGCGAAGGCCGCCTTTTCGCGCCTTTCGCACACTTCGCGTCCTTCGTGTCCCACGTTCTCGCGCCCCAACATGAATTGCACCCAGTTTCACCGGCAAATGAGT
>JAPKMV010000432.1 GCA_026645635.1 Caldilineaceae bacterium | reverse complement strand
CGGCCAGTTGTTCACCCAGGACGCCGAGTTGCCGGCCGTGATGCAGGGCAACGCGGACATGGCCTACTTCGACCCCAACTGGTTCTCGCAGTCGATCCCCTACATGTCGATGTTTGCCGCGCCGTACATCTTCGAGGACTACGACCACATGGCCGCGACCTTCGGCGGTGAGATCGGGCAACAGGTCTTCGACGACATCGCCGCGCAACTGGGCGTGCGCCCGCTCACGGCCTATTACCTGGGCACACGCCAGGTCAACCTGCGCGACATCGGTCGCGAAGTGCGCACCCCGGCGGACATGCAGGGCGTCAAACTGCGCATGCCCAACAGCCCGTCGTGGCTCTTCATGGGTGAGGCGCTGGGCGCCAATCCGACGCCGCTGAACTTCACCGAGGTCTACCTGGCGCTGCAGACGGGCACCATCGACGGCCAGGAGAATCCGCTGCCGACCGACTTCAACGCCAAGTTCTACGAAGTGACCAAGTACATCGTCCTGACCGGCCACTACATCAACCCGCTCTTCCCGACGATCAACGAGGCAAAGTGGCAGTCGCTTTCGCCGGAGCACCAGGCCGCCATCAAGCAGGCAGCCGAGACCGCCCGCGAGTTTGTCGCCGAGACCAACCTGGCGGCGGAAGCCGAACTGCTCGCCTTCTTCGAGGGCGAGGGCATGACGATCATCGAGCCGGACAAGCAGGCGTTCATCGACTACGCCCGCGAGAAAATCCTGGCCAACACCGACATGACCGCCACCTGGAACATGGATCTCTACGACCAGATTCAGGCGTTGGCGCAGTAGGGATTGGAGATTGGAGATTAGAGATTGGAGATTGAGAGATTACGGGATTGAGAGATTGAGAGATTGAGAGATTGGAGCCAATCTCCTAATCCCCTAATCTCCTAATCTCCTAATCTCCAATCTCCACTCTCCACCCTCCACCGCAAGGAGCCATTCATGACTGGACTCAAGCGCGCGGGGCAACTGCTGCTCGACATTCTGGAAATCTATATCCCATCGATTTCCTTTATCATCCTGTTTGTCGTGTTTCTGTTGCAGGTCTTCTATCGCTACTTCCTCAACCAGCCGCTGACCTGGCCGCCGGAGATCATCAGTTCGGCGTTTATCTGGACGACGGTGCTGGGCGCGTGTTATGCCCAACGGCTGGCCGATCATGTGTCTTTCACCGTGGTCTATGAGCGGCTCCCGGCGCGCGGGCAACTGCTCTTCCGGTTGCTCGGCAGCGCGTTCGTCGCCATTGCCTTTACCTTTGCGCTGGCGCCGGTCTACAAATACGTCACGTTCATGAATTTTCAGCGCACGCCCGCCCTGGACATCCCCTATTCCTATGTCTACGCACCGTTTCTGATCTTCCAGGTGCTGATCATCGGGCGTATGCTCCACGCCATGTACAAAGATGGGCTGGTGCTGCTGGGACGCGCGCCGCTTGTACGCGATGAGGGCGTCGCCGGGATCGACCTGACAGAATTCGAGGGCGAAAGCCTCAGCTAACCAAGGGAGCCGCCATGTCGCTTGATTTGCCCTTCCTGATCTTCGTCCTCGGTTTTGCCGCCATTCTCATCCTGCGCGTCCCGATTGCCCTGGGAATGCTGGCGACCTCGGTCTTCTATTTCATGGCCGCGGGCATCGACCCGGCGATCATGGCGGAGAAGGTGCTCACGAACCTCTACTCGGCCTTCATCATCATTGCGGTGCCGCTCTTTGTCTTCACCGCCAAGGTGATGAACACGAGCAAGGTCAGCGACATGATCTACAACTTCGCCCACGCCATGGTGGGCAAGGTGCGCGGCGGCCTCGGCCATGTCAACGTGATCGGCTCGCTCATCTTTTCGGGCATGACCGGCTCCGCCGTGGCCGACGCCTCGGGCGTGGGCATCCTCGAAGTGACGCAGATGCGCAAGCACGGCTACGACGCCGGCTTTTCCTGCGCCGTCACCGTCACCTCGGCGACCATCGGCCCCGTCTTCCCGCCCAGCATCCCGATGATCTTCTACGCCATGCTCTCGGGCGCCTCCATCGGCGCGCTCTTCATGGGCGGCATGATCCCGGGCATCTTGATGTCGATCGCCCTCATGATCTACATCGCCTACATCTCCAACAAGCGCAAATATCCCATGGGCGACCCCTTCATCCTGGGAAAATTCCTGCGCGCCACCTTTGTTGCGATCCCGGCCCTGTTGACGCCGGTGATCCTGCTGGGCGGCATTTACAGCGGCATCGTCACGCCCACCGAAGCCGGTGCGCTGGCCGCGTTCTATGCGATCATCATCGCGTTTCTCGTCTATCGCTCCCTGGGCATCGGCCAGCTTTGGGAAGTGGTGGTCGACACCGCCAAAACCACCGGCGTCCTCTCGCTGATCGTCGGCTCGGCCTACGCCTTCTCCTTTATCGTGGCCAAAGAGCAGATTCCCCAGGCAGTGGGCGAACTCATGCTGGGCATCACCGACAACAAATATGTGCTGCTCTTGATCATCAACATCGTCTTTCTGGTGCTGGGCATGTTTATCGACACGTCGACGATCATGCTCGTCTTCATCCCGATGGTGCTGCCGCTGGTCAAGGCGCTGGGCATCGACCTGACCCACTTCGGCGTCATGATCGTGCTCAACATGATGATCGGTCTGACCACACCGCCCTTTGGCGTGCTGCTCTTCATCGTCTCCGGCATCACCAAAGTGCCACTGCAGGAGATTATCAGGGAGACCATGCCGCTGATCGTCGTGCTGATCGTCGTGCTGCTCCTGATCACCTACATCCCCGGCATCGTGCTCTTCCTGCCCGACCTGCTCTTGAAGTGACCCGATGACGCCGCCGCGCCCCAACATCCTCCTGATCATGACCGACCAGCAGCGTTGGGACGCGTTGGGTTGCTATGGTCAGGCCGCGATCCAGACGCCACACCTGGATCGCCTGGCCGCGGAAGGCGTCTGCTTCGAGCATTGCTACACGCCCAACCCGATCTGCACGCCGGCGCGCGCCAGCCTGATGACCGGCAAGCACATCTTCGGCCACGGCGTCGGCCGCCTCTACGATCTGCTGCCGGAGGATGAGATTCTCTTCCCGGAGCGACTGCACGCCGCAGGGTATCAGACCGCGCTCTTCGGCAAGCTGCATGTCAGTTCCGGCGTCCACGAGCAGACGCAGCGCCATCCCCAAGACGGCTTCGAGATCTACGAATACTGCATCGAGGCGAGCGTGGGCATGGATTCGCCCTTCAACGGTTATGTGCGCTGGCTGGAAGAGCGCAACCCAGATTTTCTGGCCGAACTGCGCGCCAAGCGGCGCGGCCTCAAGCACATTCCCAAGGAATATCATTTCACGCACTGGGCCGCCGAACGCACCATCGATTTCATCCGCACTGCTGACCCGACGCGGCCCTTCTTCTGCATGATGAGCGTCTTCGACCCGCACAACCCTTACGACCAATATCCTGCGGAGTATGCCGCGCGGGTCGATGTTGCCCGCTTGCCGCCGATGCTGCCGCCTGCCCCGGGCGACGACGCCATCTATGCGCTGGCGCAAGAACGCCGCCTCTGCTACCTCGGCCCGGCGGAACGTTTCACACCCGACGACATCCTGGCCATGCGCCGCGGCTACTACGCGTCCCTGGCACTGATCGACGATGAAGTGGGGCGCGTGCTGGCAGCGCTGGCGGAGACTGGCCAGGCCGACAATACGCTGGTCATCTTCACCAGCGACCACGGCGATTCCCTCGCCGATCACGGTCTCTTCGTCAAAGGCGTCCAACTTTACGAGGAGGCGATCCGTGTGCCGCTGCTCATGCGCTGGCCGGGCCGCATTGCCGTCGGCCAACGCATTGCGGCGCCGGTGCAACTGCACGACCTGGCCGCCACGATCCTGGCTGCCGCGGAACTGCCTGTGCCAACCGACATGGACGCAGCGGATCTGCTGCCCCTGACAACAGGTGGCGCGTCGCTTCACGATTATGTCTACTGTGTTTATCGCAACAGCGGCATCAACGACGCCAAGCACTACTTCGACCCGCCCATCGCCAGCACGATGATCCGGGACGAGCAGTACAAACTGGTGGTCTATCACGGCGTGGCGGCAGTGAACGCAGCGCCTACGCTGCAACTATTCGACATGATTGCCGACCCGCACGAGCAGCAGAACCTGGCCGGCGACACCGGCTATGCCGTCATCGCCACACGTCTCCTTGCCGCGCTGACCGACTGGCTGAATGCGCAGGCCGCGGGTCAACTTGGTCGCGGCAGTGAAGCGCTGCCCGGCG
>JAPKMV010000431.1 GCA_026645635.1 Caldilineaceae bacterium | reverse complement strand
CGACAACGTGGCCACGGTGACGATGACCACGCCGCTGGCCGGCGCCAGCGACATCGAGGACAATGATGCGGTCACGGTGATCCCCGCGGCCGATGTGGCTGTGGAGAAGACGGCCACGGCTGGCGCCATTGCCGGCGAGCGCATCACCTACACCCTGACCGTGACAAACACCGGGCCGAGCGATGCCGCAGATGTGATTTTGACGGACACGCTGCCCGCCAACGTGACGGTGGCAAATGCCGGCGGCTGCACTGTTGCCGGTAGCGTCATCACCTGCACCCAGACCGCGCTTCCCGTTGGCGCTGCGCTGAACTATACCCTGGTCGTGACAGGCAGCAGCACGCTTACGCCGGGAACGCTGTTGGAAAACCAGGCCGCGGTGACATCCGCGACTGCCGACCCGAACCTCGTCAACAACAGTGGCGCTGCAGCGACGCGCATCGGCGACCTGGTGAACCTTGATATCACCAAGCAGGGGAACCCGGCGCAGGTCAATGCCGGCGAACAGGTCACCTACACCATCGCCGTGACCAACGCCGGGCCGAGCCTGGCGCGGGATCTCATCGTGCAGGATGCGCTGCCCGCGGGGTTGAGTCTGGCGGCAGTCACCGCCAGCGACGGCGGCGTCTGCACGGACGGGCTGTGTGCATTTGGCGATGTCGCCGTGGGCGCCACGCGCACCATGACCGTCGTCGCCCACGTTGACCCCGGTCTGACGCCGGTGACGGCCACCAATGTCGTCACCGCGGTGGCGCTGGCGTCGACCCAATCCGGCCCGGTTGCGGTGGCGGCTGAGACGGCCATCACCGTGTTGGTGAACCTCACCATCACCAAAGTGCTGCTCAACCCACCGCTGCAACCTGGCGGTGTGGCCATGTACCAGATTATCGTCACCAACACCGGGCCGAGCAACGCCACGGGCGTGGTGGTGACAGACACCTTGCCGGTCAGCACAACCTTTGCCGGCGGCGACGCCCTCTGTACTGGCGTCGATCGCGATGTCACCTGCACCGTTGGTGGGCTGGCCGCAGGCGCCAGTCAATCGCTGGTTGTTCTCGCCGACATCGATTCCGATCTGGGCAGCGGCGATTCGCTGACCAACACTGCGACCATCAGTTGCCTCACCTCCAGCACGGCGATCACCACGGTAGTTGTCCACACGGTCTCAGTGCCCAGCGGCACGCCGGTCAACATCGGGATCGCCAAATCCGGCCCGCCGGCTATCGTGGCCGGCGAACAACTCACCTACACCCTGGTGGTGACGAACAACGACGTCACCACCGCCACGGTCGTTGCCCTGGCCGATGCGCTGCCCAATGGCGTGAGCCTGGTCAGCATCACCCAGACGCAGGGCACGTGTACGGGCGGCCTCTACTGCGACCTGGGCACGCTCACCGATACAGCAGCCGCCACGATCACCGTGGTTGGCCTGGTGGCCAGTTGGGTTACGTCGGGCACGGCGCTGGTCAACTGGGCCTATGCCGCAGCCGGCGCGGAACCAGAGATCAATGTCAATTATGAAAACAACCTGACCGCCTTCACCACCACGGTATCGGCGCGGGCGCTGCTCACGCTGACCAAGGCTGTGAATGTCAGCAGCGTGGCGCCGGGCGACCGCATCGTCTATCGCATCGTGGTAACGAACAGCGGGCCGAGCGCGGCGCCGGTTACTATCAGCGACAGCGCGCCCATCAGCCTGACCGATCTCGTTGTGAGCAGCAGTGACGGCGGGTGCACCAGTCTGCCCTGCGCCATTGGCAGTCTGGCGCCCAACACGGCGGTGACCGTCTTTGTCGCGGCTACCGTCGCGCAGACCGTGACCGGCGAAATCGTCAACACCGCCAGCGTCACGACGACGGCAGACCTGGTCGACGGCAGCAGCACTGTCGCGAGCGCCACCGTCGATGTGACCGCTGCGGCCGACGTGACGGTGGACAAGACCGCGACCGCGGCTGTGCTGGCGGGTGAGCGCATCACCTATACGGTGGTGGCCGCCAACCGCGGGCCGAGCAACGCAGAGGATGTGATGGTGACCGACACGCTGCCGGCCGGGGTGACGGTGGCGGATCCCGGCGGCTGTGGCGTGGCTGGGAGCATTATCACCTGCACGGCGGCGTCATTGGCCGCGGGTGGGATGTTGACCTACACGCTGGTGATGACGGCGGACAGCGATCTGGCCGTGGGCAGCCTGCTGGCGAATCGGGTGGAGATCACGACGGCGACGGCTGACCCGTATCCAGCGAACAATTTCGGCGCGGCGTGGACGCGCGTGAGCGCGTCGGCAGTCTTGACGCTGAGCAAGGTGCACGAGCCGGCGACAGTGACCGCAGGCGAGTTGGTGACCTACACCCTCGTTGTCACCAACGCCGGGCCGAGCCACGCCGGTGACGTGCTGGTGGCCGACCAACTGCCGCCGGGCCTGAGCCTGGCGAGCATTGTCGCGCCGGGTGGCGTCTGCGCCGGTGCGAGCTGCGCCTTTGCGCTGCTGCCCGCAGGGGAATCGCGCACGCTGACCCTCACGGCGCGGGCGGATGCCGCGCTGCCGACGGGCAGCGTCGATAACGTGGCACAGGCGAGCGCGTCCCTGGCCGCCACGGTGACGGTGACGGACAGCACCGCCGTGGTCGCCCTGAGCACGACGGCGAACTTGACCGTGACGAAGATCGCGTTGAATGCGCCGCTGCCGGTGGGCGGGCAGGCGCTCTATGTGATCGTGGTGACGAACACAGGGCCGGGCGTGGCGACCGGCGTGCTGGTAACGGACACGCTGGATGCGAACACGACCTTTGCCGGCGGCGATGCGGCCTGCACCGAAGCCGGCGGCGAAGTGACCTGCGTCATCGGCGACCTGGCCGCGGGCGCCAGCCGGACGCTGCTGGTGCAGGCGTGGGTGGATGACGCGGTGCTCGACAACGCGACGTTGACCAACACGGTGGCGGTGACGAGTCCCACGGCGGCGCTGACGGCGACCGTAGAGACCACCGCCACGGCGCAGCGCGGGACGCGCGTCGACCTGACGGTGAGCAAGGCGGGGCCGGTGACGGTCACCGCCGGTTCGTTGGTGAGCTACACCGTGCTGGTAACGAACAACGGTGGCGTCACGGCGACGAACGTGGCGCTGGTGGATGCGCTGCCCGATGGCGTGAGTTTTGTAGCCGCGACGGGAACACAGGGCGCGTGCGCGGTGGGCGTGGTCTGCACACTGGGGACAATCAACCCCGGCGCGGCGGCCACCGTCATCGTCACGGGCGTCGTGGCGAGCAGCGTGACGTCGGGCACGGCGCTGGTGGATGTGGCGCAGGCGGCCAGTTCCGAGGCTGACCTGAACCCGCTCGACAACCAGGCGACCTTCACGACGACGGCGGAGACACTGGCGGCGCTGACGCTGGTCAAGACGGCCAGCAGCATGATAGTGGCGCCGGGGGCGACGGTGGTCTACACGATCACGGTGGCCAACGCCGGGCCGAGTGTGGCGCGGTCGGTGACGGTGAGCGACGCCTTGCCGGTGAGTCTGACAGTGCTCGCCATCGCCAGCAGTGTCGGCGGCTGCACGAGCTTCCCCTGCGCGCTGGGCGACATTGATGTCAGCGCGTCAGCCGCCGTTTACGTTGTGGCGACAGTAGCGCAGACGGTAGCGGGCGCCATCGACAACGTGGCCACGGTGACGACGACCACGCCGCTGGCCGGCGCCAGCGACATCGAGGACAATGCTGCGGTCACGGTGATCCCCGCGGCGGACCTTGCAGCCTACAAGACGGCAACGAGCACCGCCCTGGCCGGCGAGCGCATCACCTACACGCTGGCTGCGGTCAACCACGGGCCGAGCGACGCTGCGTCCGTCGTCTTGACCGACACGTTGGCGAGCGGACTCACATTTGCCGAGGGCGCGGGCTGCAGCGAAGCCAGCGGCGTCGTCACTTGCAGCACAGCGGCGCTGGCCCCGGGCGAGCGCATCACCTACACCGTGGTGGTCACCGCAGGCAGCAGTTTGGCAGCCGGTGCGCTGGTGACGAACCAGGTCATCGCCGGCAACACCACCGCTGACCCGCACCTGGCCAACAACAGCGACATGGCCGCGACGCGCCTCAGCCGTGCCGCCCAGTTGACAGTGAGCAAGGCGGCCCACTCCGATCCGGTGAATGCGGGACAGGCGATCACCTACACGTTACTCGTCACCAACACCGGGCCGAGCGACGCTGCCAATGTGACCGTCTATGACCTGCTGCCGGCTGGTTTCAGCCATGTGAGCAGCGTTGCCGACGGCGGCGGTTTCT
>JAPKMV010000430.1 GCA_026645635.1 Caldilineaceae bacterium | reverse complement strand
GTCGCATCCGGCACGAAGAGCTTGGCGATGTCGATCTGATAGTCCTCTAGCCGGCGGCCAACGCTCGAAAAGTGTTCGGGCCGGAACTCATAGGTGTCGCGCAGGTCAGGATTGGCCGAGTGGGTGTAGACAAAGATCTCCTGGGGCGGCACGTAGGGCGTCTCCTTTTCCGCCGCAACCTGGCTGCGATTTTCCTCCGCCGGGCGTTGGCGCGAACGGGCGCGGCGCCGCGTCTTGTTGCGGTTGCGCACATTGCCCGACCGTGGATCGGCAGCCGGCGGCGTGGCTTTGCCGCGAGCGTCGCCAGCGGGTTCGGCGGGGCTGCCATCTTTCTGTTTCTTGGGCTTGAAATAGCGCCGGCGCCGATTGCGGCCGCCGCTGCGTTCTTCTGCCATATCATTCCCTCACAATTTCCATGTTACGGGGCGGTCAGGCGCGCCACCTCGTCGCCTTGTGGGTTGACCAGCCGCGCCTGCGCGCCGCTTTGCCAGACAGCCCCAGGTTGGTTCCAATAAACGGCGACGCTCGTGTCCGCACCGACGCCGGTGTAGACGAGTACGCCGCTGCCGGGGAAGAGCAGCACGCTGCCAAAGGTGTAGGCTGCTCCCCCTTCTCGCTCCAGTTTCCAGCCCTGTAGGTTGACGGCCAGATCGCTGTCGTTGACCACTGAAATCGACTCACGCGTCAGGTCGCCGCCGCCGTCGATCACCGAGAGGCGGATGCCCTCGGTGACGATAGCCGCGGGTGCAACCGTCGCACTGGCGGCCGCTGCCCCCGCCTGCGGGATCACCAGCCGTTGGCCGGAGAAGACAAAATCAGGATTGGCCAGGTCATTGGCGGCAACGATGGCAGCAATGGTCACGCCGAAACGGTCGGCGATCGTCGAGAGGCTGTCGCCCGCCTGGACGACATAGACCTCGGCTTCACCAGTGGCGGGCGCGGGCGTCGCAGTGGGCGCGGCAGCGTCGCTCTGCGCTGCCGCATCGTCTGCGGTCACGGGCAGAGTGGTAGGCGTGAAAGTGGCGGCGGGCTGGGGCGCGGCTACAGGCGTAATGCGCGCCGCCAGTTCCTCCGGGTCAGGCCGTCGCGCCTCAAAGACCCAAGCCACCGTGAGCGCTATCGCCAGGCTGATCAGCGCATTCAGCACGATGATCAAAGTGAGTTGACGACGATTCATGAGCAATGCACAATTCTTGGCTGTTGACTTCCGATTTATGGCGCTCGACGTGCGCTGCTGCACCGTCGCCCACGTGAGTGAAACGATATCCCGCCGGCGGCCGTTATCTGTTCATCAGCTCACGCGGGACGCAGCGCTCGGTTGCTGCGCCGCCCCATTGTACCACAGGCAGCCGGCGGCGACAGTTCCGTGAAAGTGAGCCGTGTCACTGATTCCACCTGACGTAGCGCTTAGTATAACGCCAACGGGAATAATTCTGTTCACACGAGACCATCATGTACGACTATTCAACCACGCCACGCAAAAGCAGTCGCATGCCATTCTTCTTGATTGCTACTGTCACCCTGCTGTTCATCAGCCTTTGCATGTTGAGCGCGGCTGGCGTGACGCTCTTCACGGTGATGAGCAGCCAGCGTTCTGGCGTGGAAACCGCCCGCGCCGCCTCCAGTAATCAGGAAATCGCCGACCGCCAGACGGCCCCCCCGGCGCGCGAAGTCATCGTTATGCAGCCGCCCGATGGCGTCGATTACGAGACAGCCGTGCTGCGCGCGGTCTACGAGCAGGTCAACGATTCGGTTGTGAGCATCACCGCGCTCGCCACCCACGCCGGCGTGACCGGTTTCGCCGCGCCGACCGACGATGAATTGCTGCCCTTTGGCACAGGCTCCGGCTTCGTCTGGGATATGGACGGCCACATTGTCACCAACAACCATGTGGTGGAAGGCGCCGATAAGCTGCAGGTGACTTTCAGCGACGGCGCGTCGGCCATCGCCGACATCGTGGGCGTCGATGAGGATTCCGACCTTGCCGTGATCAAGATCGACCCCAGCGGCTTCGACCTTTTGCCGGTGATCGTCGGCGACATGGACGAGGTTTTTGTGGGGATGCGTGTTGCGGCCATCGGCAATCCATTTCGCCTGGCCGGCACACTCACCAGTGGCATTGTCAGCGCGGTGGGCCGCTCGATTCCTTCGCAGAGCAACTTCAGCATCCCGGACTCGATCCAGACTGATGCGGCCATCAATCCGGGCAATTCGGGTGGCCCGCTGTTGAACGAACGCGGCGAGGTGATCGGCGTCAACGCACAGATTCGCTCCGAGGTGCGCGCCAACAGCGGCGTCGGCTTTGCCATTCCCATTGCCATTGTGGAGCGCGTCGTGCCTGCGTTGATCGAACGTGGCCGCTACATCCACAGCTTCATGGGCATCAGCGGCGCCACCTACAGCCCGATCTGCAGCCAGGAGCAGAACCTGGCGCCGGAGCAGCGCGGTGTGCTGGTGCAGGAGGTGATCCGCGGTGGGCCGGCCGCGCGCGCAGGAGTGAACGGCGCCACGCGCCGCATCGCCAGCGCGCATCCTGGCATCTGCCCGTCTACGGCCGGCGGCGACTTTATCACTGCGGTCAACGGCCTCTCTGTCAGCACCTTCGACGACATTTTGATCTATCTGGCGCGCTACACCAGCCCCGGCGACGATCTCACGTTGACCGTGCTGCGCGATGGCGAGCAGCGCGAGGTCGTGCTCGACCTGGCGGCGCGCCCGAACCGCTGACCCGACCGGACACTGTGTTCGCTGCGATCCGTGTGGCCACGCGCCACGACCTGCCGCTGCTCCATGACCTGCTCAACGCCGGTGCGCAGCGGCAGCTTCAATTTGGCAAAGAAGACATCGCCGTTTTTCTGGATCGGGGCGGCGTTGTCGTTGGCAGCGACGCAGAGCGGCTGACGGGGATGCTGGTGGTGGACATCGAGGCGCGGCCACCGACGCTGCCGCCTGCGGCGCCGGATCGCCTTTTTGTGCGCGGGCTGGTCGTGCGTCACGGCCTCAGCCCCAGTGTGGCGCTGGCCGACTTGCTGGCGCACCTGCTTGCGCTGCCCGCGCCGGCCCCCCGCGTCTTGATCGCCCACAGCGGGGCTTCCTGGTACAATCGCTCCCTCACCCATGCCGGCCTGGTTCTGTCCGAGCGAGTTCGCTTTATGGAACTGGACAATGTCGCCCAGCAGGTGCGGAAATTGGGAGCGACCGCCCCCCTGGTGACGCTCCAGACCGGCGGTTTTGATGATCTGGACGCGCTGGCTGTGCTCGATGCGGCCGCCTTCCCACCGATCTGGCACTTTTCCGCCGCCGCGCTGCGGCCGCTGCTGCTCCAGGGCACGCTCCGCACCGCCTTGTATGCGGAAGACATGGTCGGCTACTGGCTGATGACCTTCAACGGCGCGCTGGCGCACGTGGCGCGGCTGGCCGTGCATCCGCGCTGGCAGGGGCGGGGCATTGGCCGCCAACTGATGCAAGACGCGCTGCACACTGCCGCCGCCGCAAACTGCCGCCGCATGGTGTTGAACACGCAGGTTGAAAACCGGCCCGCACAGCGCCTCTACCGCAGCCTCGGCTTTCGCACCACGGGGGAGGAATTTGCGGTGTACACACGGCTGTTGCCTGTGCTCGCTTGAGCAACTTCCCGGCATGTTTGCAGCAGCCGTATCCGCTGAAGTTCTTTTCGCCCCAACCGCCGAGTAGACCCGCAGCCATTTTGCAGGTTGAACAATCCAGTCGGGTTGACGTATAATGCCGTAGCAGTACCACAACTGAAGCGCGACATGAACGGTGAGAGAGAATTCCGGGCCGGCAAGGACGCCGGAGTCGCCGAAGGTGCAAGTGCATGGCGGAAGCCACTCCCCATGCGCGACACTCTCAGGCCAAAGGATCGTCGTTCATCGCAACTCTGGAAAGCATCGTCGGTTAAAACGGCTACACAGAGGGCGCGGAGAAGACACAGAGCGCGCGGAGAGGAAACAGAGATGGTGTTGCCGCCGGCAATTTTGGCGACAAAGACCTGTCTCTCCTCTGCGTTCTCTCTGTGAACTCTGCGCCACCTCCGTGCTCTCTGTGTAGTGCAATTTGACCAGCGATCACCCACGGGGCAAAGCCGGCGTCACCGGCTCAATCTCTCAGGTTCACGACAGAGCGGACGGGCATCCATTTGGATTGCCCGTTTTTTGTTTTGATGTTCAAAAGGAGCGAACCACCATGCCACACAACCCGCTTGACCTGCTTGCACCGCTGGACACCTTCCCGCGCCGCCATCTCGGCCCGGCTGGCCTCGACCTGGAGCGCATGCTG
>JAPKMV010000042.1 GCA_026645635.1 Caldilineaceae bacterium | reverse complement strand
CCGCACGTATCACCGGCCACGTGCGGTTACAAACCGCACCTACGGCAATTCAAACGACCGCTCAGAAATCCAGCGGCCGCCCCTCATACACATACTCGAACATCTGCGCCAACTCCTCCGGCTCCGGGATGCGCGGCGCGGTGAAGAACTGGGTGTCTTCCTGCGCGTGCTGCACCAGCGTGGGCAGCGCAGCGTCGAAATCGGCGCGGCTGATGCCAAACTGGGCGATGCTCAGCGGCTGCGTCACCGCCTCGGCCAGCGCCCGCACCCGCGCGGCCAGGATGCGGCCGGCCTCCTCCTCGTCGCGGCTGTCGGTGAAGCCGCAGAAGCGGGCGATGTCGGCGTAGCGGCCCAGGCTGCCGTTGACCGTGTAGTCGATGGTGTAGGGCAGGTAAAGCGCCACGGCGCGGCCATGCGGCTGCTTGAAATACGCGCCGAAGCTGTGTCCCATGGCGTGGGCCAGCCCCAGGTTGGCGTTGCCGAAGCCCAGCCCGGCGATGGTGGCCGCGTTGCCCATGTGCTCGCGCGCCTCCAGGTCATTGCCGTCGGCCACCGCGCGTTCGAGATAGTCGAAGACCAACTGCGCACCCTTGAGACAGAGACCGTCGGTGAAGTCGTTGCGCCAGGTGCAGACGTAGCCTTCGATGGCATGGGTCAGCGCGTCGAGGCCGGTGTCGGCGGTGACGCGGGGCGGCAGCCCCTGGGTGAGCGTCGGGTCGACCAGCGCCAGGGTCGGCACCAGCTCGCGGCTGCCCGTGCTGAACTTGCGCTTCTCTTCGGTGTCGGTCAACACCAGCGCCCAGGTCGCCTCGCTGCCCGTGCCGGCCGTCGTTGGGATCGCCACCATCTTGGCCTTGGTGAGGTTCAGATTTTCCATCGGGTTGATGTCGGTCGGGTCAAGGTCGGGCCGTTCGTAGATCGCCCAGATCGCCTTGGCCGCATCCATCGGGCTGCCGCCGCCCAGCCCGACGATCAGATCAGGCTGGAAGTCGGTCGCGGACTGGGCGCCGCGGCGCACGGTCTGGATGCTTGGCTCCGGCTCCACCTCGGCGAAGGTGCACGTTTCATAGCCCGCGCCGCGCAGGACCGCCTCGACGCGGCCCGCCACCCCCAGCCGGGCCAGCGTCGCGTCGGTGACGATGAGCGCGCGGCTGCCCTGAATTTGTTCAAGATGACTCAACGCCTCGTCGCCAAAGACGACGAAAGGAGAGGAGAAATACCACATGCGATGCCCCCTGATGACGCCAATCTCCAATCTCCTAATCTCTCAATCTCATAGTCTCTACGAGATTAGAGATTGGAGATTGAGAGATTGAGAGATTGAGAGATTGAATCTAGTAAACCGTCTCCACCTTCGTCGCGCAGCGCACCAGTTCCTGCGCGGCTTTGACGTTCTTCATGATCTTGACCAGGTTGCCGTCCAGTTTGATCTGGCGGGTGACCATGCCCTGCACCGGGTCGAGCTTGCCGGCGAGCACCTTTTTCCACTTCTCCATGTCCGTGGTGATGGTGAACTCCGGGTTCTTGACGTGTGGATCGCTCAGGAACTCGGCCTTGCGACACTGGCCGTGCCAGAGGTCAAGATAGATGCCCGGGCCGCCCTCGATCACCAGGGTGATGTCGCCCTCCCAGGTCTTGGCCGCGTTGGCATAGGCGTCGCTGGTGTTGATCTTGGTCTCGAAATCTGCCACCCACTCTGGGCTGGGGAACTTGAAAGCCATGTGCACTCCTCCTGTGGTTGATAGTCCGTACTGAAAGATAAAGCGATCGGAATTTGCCGCCATTGTGACGGCGCCATGTGTTGGCGTAGTTGCTATGCTGCTGTGCTGCCCATTTTGCGGCGGATGCGCGCCAGCCGGTGTTCCAGGTCGGCGATCTGGCCGGGGCGCCGTTGGTAGGGTGCAGCCTGGCGCAGATCGTGCAGCGCCCAGGCCGCCCACATCTCCGCCTGCTCCAGGTCGTGCAGACGCCACTCGCAGTACTTGGACAGCTCGCAGAAGGGGGTCATGTCGTGGCCGGGCAGCGAGGTCAGCCAGAGTTCCCAGACCGCCGCGGCTTCGTCCCAGCGCTCCTGACGCTTGAGCAGATCGCCCAGCCGGGCAAAGGCGTCGGCGCGCCAGCCGTCGTCGGCGATGGCCGTCGTCGCCGCACGGTAGGCATCCTCGGCGCGCGCCAGGTCGCCCTGCCGCTCGTAGCAGACGGCCAGCGCCAGCCAATCCTCCCCTTCCACGTCGCTGCGGCTCTGTTCGTCGCCGTAGGCCAGCACCAGCCGGTGCGCCAGCGCCACCATCGACACGATGTCCTCACGGTTATGGTAGAAGATGCGGTTGATGGCGCCCGTCTGATTGGTGCGCAGATAGTCGTTGTAGAGTTGCGGGATGAGCGCGCCGGGCACGTCTTCCTCGCTGCGCGCCAGCCCCAGGATCATCTGCTCCAGGTTGATCAGCCGGCAGCTTTGCAGCCGCCGCCGCCAGAGCCGCCGCGCCGGGTAGAGAAGATCCAGATGCGCGGCGCCTTCGTCGATCAACGCAACGCGCCCGCGCTCGCCCAGGTGACGCCGGTGCTGCAAATAGCGTCCGCGCAGGAGCGGCAGGTCGAAGGCGCGGCCGTTGAAGGTGACGACCATCTGCTGCTGCCCCAGATCGTCCGCCAGCGCGCCAAGGAGCGCACGCTCCTCGCCGGGATGACGCATGAAGTATTGGCGCAGCACAAAGTTGTCGGGCAGTGCTCCCGTCGTCGCGGCGTTGGGATCGTCCCAGGCAAAGGCCCCGACGCCAACCATGAAGGCGAAGATGCCGGCGCCGCCGCCTAGCCCGGTGGTTTCGGTGTCCACAAACGCAGCCTGGCGAAAATCCATCCCCTCCAGCCGGAAGTCGGGATGAAAGGGCGCCAGCGTTGCCGGGCTGACCTGCAAGAGATCGCCGAGCGCCTGGCGTCCGCGCACCGTCGCCAGCGGATAGGTGGTGGTCACCAGGTAGCAGGCGCCCAGGTCGGTGACGACTTCCGCGCCCGGCGGCAGCGCATCCGCCGTTCCCAGCGCGTCGACCGGCGCGTCAAACGACACCTCATCTTCCAGGGGTGCGTAGACAGGCTCTGCTTTTGCATGCTGCGGGCGCAGGCTGTGCAGCCGGCGCAGCCGGTCTAGCGATGTCGACATGATGCAAATTCGGTAAAGTCAAATTTCACACGCAGACGCAAGCGGCGAAAAATCGGAGGCTGAACCTTTGCGGCTTGGCGTGACATAAGGCAATCCCATGATACCGCTATTCGACCCGTGCGACAAAACAGCCGGCGTCCTTGGCCACGCGCAGCAGACCGTTGGCCGCGTACACGGGTTGCAGGCGTGCGGCCACAGCCTGGAGCAGCGGAGCACGATGGCTGCCGCCCAGCGGCGCGGCCTCCAGCGCGTCGATCATGCCGCTGGCGTAGTAGCGCAGCGCCGCGTCCACCGTGGGGAAGCGGAAGGCGTCCGGTCGCACATGCACCGCAGCATTGGGAAAGACCTGCTGCACCCGCGCCAGATGTCCCAGGTGAAAGCCGGCGGTCGGGCGCGCGCTGGGCTGATAGCCGAGTTCCGCCGCGGCGGCGCAGTGCGCATCGTAGAGGAGGCCGCCGGCGTCTTCGGCATTGGTGGCCAGCACGACGATGCCGCCGGGCCGCGTGACCCGGCGCAGTTCGCGCAGTGCGGCAAGTTGGTCGGGCACATGGTAGAGCATGTGGTTGGCCATCAGCCGGTCACAGCAGCCGTCGGCCAGGGGCAGGTGCTGGGCGTCGGCGCGCAGCGGCCAGACCGCAAGCTGGTCTGTGCACGCCTGTGTCTGCACCTCTTCCAGCATCCCCTGGGAGTAGTCCAGCGCCACCACCTGACAGCCGGTCGGCGCCAGCAGCAGATGGTACGCGCCCGGCCCGCAGCCCACGTCCGCCACGAGCAGCCCCGCGGCGAGATCCAAGAACTCCAACACCCACGGGAAGAAGTCGACCTGCTGCTCGCTGTACAGTTCGTGGGCTTCCTGGCGAATGCGCCGTACTGGAGATGCAGCAGGTGTGGATCGGTGGCAAAATCAGCCATGAAGTCCCCCTTTCGTTGGTGCGGTCGGAAACCGCACGGCGCTTCGCATACACCGCCCGGCCTTGCGAATGTGCGGCATCCCGGCAGTTGGCAACTGCCGCTGCGGTGCGCTTTCGTTGCAGTGCGTGCATGCGCTATAATCGCGGCAGCTTTGCCATGATTGTACGGCCATCGACGCCCCCGGAGAAACGCAGATGCGCACAAAACGTTGGACGATCCTACCGGCTGCACCGGATGCCTTTCTGAGCGCCGTGCCCGAACATCCGCTGCTGGCGCAGGTGCTCTACAACCGCGGGCTGACCACACCAGCCGCGGCGCAGCGCTTCCTCGCCACTCAAGATGTCACGGTTGACAATCCCTACCGGCTGCGCGACATGACGCCCGCGGTGCAGCGCATTCTGCACGCCATCCAGCGCGGCGAGACGATCTGCGTCTATGGCGACTTCGACGTGGACGGCGTCAGCGCGACGGCGCTGCTGGTGAGCGCACTGCAAGTGGCTGGGGCGCGGGTCGGGCCGTACATCCCTAACCGCGTAGATGAAGGCTACGGGCTGAACCTGGATGCCATTGGCCGCATTGCACAGACCGCGCAGTTGCTGGTCACGGTGGACTGCGGCATCCGCAGCGTGGCCGAGGTGGCCTATGCGCGGCAGGTGGGGCTGGATGTGATCGTGACCGACCACCACACGGTGGGGCGCGAGCTGCCGCCGGCGCTGGCGGTGATCAACCCGCGTCGCGCCGATTGCCCGGCGCACACGCCCGAACTGGCCGGCGTCGGCGTAGCCTATCGGCTGGCGCAGGCGGTGCTGCGAGCATCGGCGCAGAGCGGCGTGAGCCGGTTGACGCCCGACCAGGTCGCCACGGTCGAAGAGACGCTGCTCGACCTGGTGGCATTGGGCACCGTGGCCGATGTGATGCCGCTGCTGGGCGAGAACCGCAGCCTGGTGCAGCGCGGGCTGACGCAGATCAATCTGGCGGTGCGGCCGGGGCTGGCGGCGCTGATGGAAAAGGCAGGGCTGCAAAAAGGCGGCGTCGATGCGACGGCCATCGCCTTTCGGCTGGCGCCGCGCCTCAACGCGGCGGGGCGGCTGGCCAGCGGTGAACTGGCCTACCAACTGCTGCGCGCCACCGACGCCGAGAAGGCTGTGCGGCTGGCCGGCCAACTGGAAGAACTCAACACGCGGCGGCGCACACTCATGGAAGCGGCGCATCGGGTGGCCGAGGAGCAGTTGGCTGCGCCCGTGGCCGACGGCGCGGCGATCTATATCGTCGGCAGCCCTGCGTTCGAGCATGGCATTGTCGGGCTGGTAGCGGGCAAGATCGCCGAACGCTACTATCGCCCTGCGGTGGTGATGCACGAGGACGAGGACGAGGCGCGGGGCAGTGCGCGCAGCATCCCGGAGTTCGACATCAGCGGCGCGCTGGACGAGGTGTCCGGCTTGCTGGTGCGTCACGGCGGCCATCAACTGGCGGCCGGGTTTACGGTGAAGACGGCGCGCCTGCCCGACCTGCGCGCTGCGCTGGAGGCCATTGCGCGCCGTGACCTGACGGCGGTCGACGACCTGCGCCCGCAGTTGCGCATCGATGCGCCGGTGCATCTGGACGACGTCACCTGGAGCCTGCATCAGCAGTTTACGCGGTTGGAGCCGACGGGTCACGCCAACCCTTCGCCGTTGTTGATGGCGGCGAACTGCCGTGTGCGCGGGCTGCGCACAGTGGGCGGCGGCAGCCATCTGCGGCTGGTGCTCGACAGCCACAGCGGCGGCGTCGCCTACGATGCCATCGCCTTTCACCAGGGCGCGTGGCTCACCGAACTTGGCGAAGGGAGCTGCATTGACGTGGCGTTCCAGGTGGAAGTCAACGAGTGGCAGAGGAACAAGCAGTTGCAGTTGAATGTGCAGGACTTGCGACCGGCGGGGGTGAACGGGTGAGAGGGTGAAAGGGTGAGGCGCTTCACACTTTTGCGAGAATGCTGCCGAACCGCACCCATGTAAACCCGTACATCGCCATCACCAGCGCGGCGTAGACGGGCAGCATCCAACTTACCAGGCTGACGAGGGCGGCAGCGAAGATCGCGGCCAGACCCAGAGCGCCGATGAGAAAGAGCGACGGCGTCAGCGTCCTGCCCGCACCGTCGATGGCGACCAGCAGGACGCCGACGGCCACCATCAGTGCGCCGGCGTTCATGGCGGCGGTGGCAAGCGCCGGCTGCATCAGCAGCGCACTGAGCCACAGCAGCAGCCCGGCGGCCCCGCCCACCAAGCCCAGCACTACGCCAGTCTGCCCCGGCAGCCGGTCAGGCAGGCCAAGCCGCCGCGTCGCACCGGCCATTGCAACGCCCAGCAGCAGCAGCGCCGCGCCGCCCAACAGCGCAGTGAGTTGAAACACAGGTGCGTTTGTGATGGCATTGTTGCCCTGCGCGTCTGTATAGGCGGCGTAACTGCCCCACGGTTGCAGCATCGCTGCCAACGTATAGGCGATCCAAACGAGGCCGCCGAGCATTGCTGCGGCCGGCGCCCAACGCTGCGCCAACGGGTCAAGCCGGTTCATTGCATCGCTCCTCTGCTCCGGGTTTTGTCCATGCTATAGCTTGTATCGTACAACTGTCGATTGTGCAATCCTGGAATGCGGCTGCGCTTGCTGTACAATATCGGAACTGGAGGACACAAGACAATGAACGTCAATCAACTACATGCCGGGCTGCCCGTTGGCCGCGCCGGCGCGCCGGTGGCGTCAGCGCGCGCGGCGATGATCATGCTGCACGGTCGCGGCGCAATGGCCGCAGACATTCTCTTTCTGGCCAATGAGTTGGACGTGCGTCAGGTGGCGGTGCTGGCGCCCCAGGCTGCGAATTCCACCTGGTATCCGAACCGCTTCATTGCACCGGTTGCGACCAATGAACCGTGGCTGACGTCGGCGCTGCAGGTGGTGGACGGCCTGGTGCAGGAATTGGCGACCAACGGCCTGGGCGCAGAGCGGGTCTTCGTGCTTGGCTTCTCCCAGGGGGGCTGTCTGGCATTGGAATACGCGGCGCGCCATCCGCAGCGTTATGCCGGCGTCATCGGGCTGAGTTCCGGTTTGATTGAGAATGGTGACCAGCCGCGCACGTATAGCGGTTCGCTGGCCGGCACGCCTGTGTTGCTGGGTTGCAGCGATGTGGACTTTCACATCCCAGTGACGCGCGTCGAACGCACGGCGGAGGTGCTGGCGGGGTTGGGCGCCGCGGTGGACAAACGCATCTACCCGGGCATGGATCACACGATCAACCGGGACGAGATCAACGCCATCAACGCACTGATTGCCCAGGTGACGGCGGAGTGATAGAATCCTGCCAGCAAGGAGGCGCCAATGCCATCACCCTTTCCGGGCATGGACCCGTATATCGAACAGAGCAAAATCTTTCCGGATTTTCACAATAGCCTGGCCGATGAGATCCGCGCACGTCTCAATCTACAGATTCGCCCGACCTACTTTGCGCGATTGATCCCCCACACCACCTACGAGGTGATCGAGATCGCCACGACGCGCCTGCAGACGGTGCGTCCGGATGTGGCCGTCTGGCTGGTGCGTGAACCGCCAGCCTACATGGCCGGCGGCGCAGTGCTGGAGCCGATCGCTCCGGCGCCCGTGGAAAGCGTGGCGCTCCACGATGTGCCGCTGGAGTTGTACAGCGTGGAAATTCGCCGCTCGGACAACGAGGTGTTGGTCACCGCCATCGAGATTCTGTCGCCGGTCAACAAGCAGCCGGGCCACGATGCCTATCTCGAATATCGCCGCAAACGCCGGGAGTTGATGAACTCCAGCGCGCATCTGTTGGAGATCGACCTGCTGCGCGGGGGCACGCGGCCGCCGCTGGCGACGCCGATCCCGCCGGCCCCCTACTATGTCACGCTCAGCCGCGCCAACCGCCGACCCACGGTGGAGGTGTGGCCGTTGGCGCTGGAGGAGGCGCTGCCTGTGCTGCCAGTTCCTCTGGCCGCGCCGGATCCCGACGTGGCGATCAACCTGGGGGACGTAGTGGCCACGGTCTATGAACGCGGCGGCTACGATGTGCAGATCGACTATCGGAAGCCACCGCCGTCCCCGGCGCTCTCGGCCAAAGAGCGCAAATGGGTGACGGAACTGCTGCGTCCGCTGCGCGTGCAGGCCAGCTAAGCAGCTACGATTGACCCACTTCAAATAACGGAGCAGATGCGGGTGCGGCGTGCATTTTTCTCACCCCCTCACCCGCTCATCTCATCATGTCTACTAGGGAGACATCATGCAACACAGCGAAGGTAAGTTTACCGGTGTGCGGAACGCAACGATCTACCGTCAAGCCTGGCTGCCGGACGGGGATGTAAAGGCCGTGCTGTTGATCGTACACGGATTGGGCGAACACAGCGGGCGCTACATGAACGTGGTCAACCACTTCGTCCCGCTGGGCTATGCCGTCTATGCGCTCGACCACCTGGGACACGGCAAATCCGATGGCACGCGGGAGTATGTGGAGCGTTTCAGCGACTTCACCGACACCCTGACCATCTTCTACCGCATGGTGGCCGGCTGGCAGCCGGGCAAGCCGATCTTCCTGCTGGGTCACAGCATGGGCGGGCTGATCGCCACCACCTACCTGCTCGACCATCAAGCCGACTTCCGCGGGGCCATCATCTCGGCGCCCGCGTTGGTAGCCGGCGCCAGTGTCTCGCCCGTGACGATTGCCCTGGGAAAGCTGGCGGCAGTGCTGGCGCCCAAACTGGGCGTCCTGGCGTTGGACGTGAACGGGATCTCGCGCGACCCGGCGGTGGTGCAGGCTTATGTCGCCGATCCACTGAACTTCCATGGAAAGACGACGGCCCGGCTGGCCGCCGAAATGCTCAAGGCGATGCAGCGCGTCGCCGCCGAGGTGGGCACAATCACGCTCCCCTTCATCGTCGTGCAGGGGAGCGCGGACCGGCTGGTCGATCCTGCGGGCGCACAGATGCTCTACGACAAGGCCGGTGCGCAAGACAAAACCATCAAAATCTACGACGGTCTCTATCACGAGGTCTTCAACGAACCGGAACGGGATCAGGTGCTGGCGGATGTGGCGGCCTGGGTGGACGCGCATATGGTGTAGGCGCGATGCAGCAGCAGATCATCTACGTCACGCTGGTCGTGCGCGCCTACGACGAGGCCATCGCCTACTACACTCAGATGCTGGGCTTCGATCTCGTCGAAGACACGGACTTGGGCGCGGGCAAGCGCTGGGTGCTGGTGCGCCCACCGGGCGGCGGGGTGCATTTGCTCCTGGCACAGGCGGCATCGCCAGCACAGGCTGCCCGCATCGGCGATCAGACCGGCGGGCGCGTGGGCTTCTTTCTCCACACCGATGACTTCTGGCGCGATTATGCCGACTTCCAGGCGCGCGGCGTGACGTTCTGCGAGGCGCCGCGGGCAGAGGCCTATGGCACGGTGGCCGTGTTCGAGGATTTGTACGGCAATCGGTGGGACTTGCTGCAACTGTAGCGCCGATAGGCTGGTGCAGGCGAACCTTGCATGACCGCCGCGCACGATGCGCCCGGCAAAGTGTTTCGGTTTTTGTTCCGAACGGAACCTTCTCCGAAAATTGGGTGTTGACAGCACCGCAAATCTTCGCTATAGTGCAGCACAACAGCAGTTCTCCGAGCGCCAAGTTACGCACCCGAGGCGTGACATCTGTTGAACGAAGCTAAACCGAAAGGATAACTGGCATGCACCCCCAATCATGCGCCCTGCGCGGCCTCCGCCATTGGTTTCTGGTGTTTACGTTCTTGTTGAGCTACATCTTGCCCTACGGTGGTTATGACACTGCACAGGGAGTGGCCAAGGTTGCCGACGCAGGTGAAAGCATGAGCAGGGCCATGCGCTTGCCGCGCCCCCTGGACACCGCGCCGCCTGAGACGCTCGTCCAGACGACAGCGCCTCAGGCGACCTTGCGTTTCACACCAGGCGCGCAGACCGCAGCGCCCGGTGATTCGTTGCGCGTGGCGCTGACCGTGGATTGGTGGACGCCGGAGCCAGCCAGCCAGGCAGCACTGGTGCTGGAACTGCCGCCGGCATTGAGCACGCAGGCGGGGGAGAGCGGCGTCGTGCAGCGGGCGTTGCCTGCATTGGGCTACGGCGAATCGTTCACCGCAGTCTTCGATCTGGTCGTCGCCCCCGATGCTGGCAACCAGGCGGCGGCGCTGCATGGCGCGCTGGTCTGTCCCGGCTGCGCGGAAATCCTTGCGACGCGTGTAGTGGGCATTGTTGGGGCGACAGATGAACGCGGAGGAGACGAGGCCGCGACGAACGGGGCCGCACGCGCCACCGTGCAGGTCGGGCGGCAGGGCGGGGTGCTGCAAAGCCCCGACGGCGCCGTGCGCTTGATCGTGCCGCCTGACCTCATCCGCGGAAGCGCCAGTTTTCATTATGAGAAGCTCTACGACTGGCGGCAAGCCGCTGCGCCGCGCCCCACTCCGCCCACAGCCGGCGCACCGCTTTCGGCGACGGCGCATGTGTGGCTGCCGCTGGTCGCCGGTGCAGGTGCAGCGGCTGAGCCGCCGACCGGCGACGACCGTTCGACCGCAGCAGAGGTCGCTGAGGGTGAAGATGTCGAAGACGCCCTTGCCCTGGCGGTCGAAGACAACGGCGTCTGGCTCTTCAGCCTCTGGCAGTTCGAGGCGGAACTGGAAGCGGCGCCGCTGGAGACGTTCACCACGCCGGTGACGCTGCTGGTGGACTTGTCTGGCTGGGAAGACGCGGGGATCGCGCCCGACATGCTGAACTTGTGGACGCGCGAATCGCCGGAGGAGCCGTGGACACTGGCGCCCTCGCGCCTGGAGGACGATCTGCTCAGCGCAGAACTGCCCCACTTTAGCCAGTTTGCCCTGGGCGCCAAATTGTCGACCAGCGGCGACCGGCCGCCGAGTATGCAGATCTTCAGCGTAGACCAACTCAACGGCTCGGCCGGCGCGGTCTATCCCCTCGACGCGCCCGCAGGGCTGGGCGGGCTGCGTCCCACCCTCGCCTTAGCCTACAGCAGTTCGAGCCAGGACGACCTGGTGCAGGAAGCCGGCGACTGGCAGATCGTGACCCAGGCAAGCTCGGTCGGTGCAGGCTGGCGGCTGGACGGCGTCAGCTACATCGCCCGCATCGGTGCAGAGAACAAGTTCTCCCTCGTGCTCAACGGTCAAAGCGCAACGATCCTCAAACAGGACGGCGTCTGGCGCACCTCACCGGCGCTCTTTGCCAGGCTGGAATGGGCAGGCGATGGTTCGTCGAGTGGCTATGGGCAGTGGGTGGTCACGACCACCGATGGCGTGCGCTACGAGTTTGGCGACGCGGGCGCCCTGCCCACCACCTTCCTGCCGGAGAGCGCAACGGCGCTGATGCTGGAACAGACCCCCACCACGAACGACACCTATCGCCAGGCGAAACGCTGGTATCTGCGCCGCGTCGTCGACCTGAACGGCAACACGATGGAGTATCGCTACTGGGGCGAGCGCGGCTGGGAGAATGGGTGCGTCAACAGCAGTTGGGTGGCCAACAACCGCCACTGGTTCACCCGCGCCCTCAGCCCGACCGAGATTCTGTGGAGCCGCAATGACGCGGCCGGCGTGGGCGAGTACAAACTGCGCGTGCAGTTCATCTACGACTGGGCGAACAAACGGCAAGACCTGCGCATCAAGGGCAGCGCGGCGGGCGACTGCATCCAGGCCATGTACGGGGAGTACAACCGCCTGCTGGAGGTGCGGGTCGAGGTGTTGACCAACGGCGCCTGGCGCGGCCTGCACACCTACAAATTGAGCCACGACTACAAGCGGTTCACACGGGCGAATGCCGAAGACATGATCCGTCTGTATTTGACCAGCATCACCCAGGTTGGCGCCCGCAACGGTGATGCGCTGCCCACCCACGCCTTCGGTTACAACCTGGACAACCCCAACCGCGTGCTGCTGCGCACAGCCAACAACGGGCGCGGCGGCGCCATCACCTACACCTACGGCGCGCTCGCCGCTGCCTGCTCGGCGGGGCGCTGTCCCTATGGCAGTGTGCGCCAGGCGGTGATGCGCAGCGATCTGGCCGACGGTCTGGGCGGCGCCATCCGCACCGACTACTGGTATGGTGCGGGCATGATTGCGGATGACGGTGGCTTCCGTGGCTTCGGCTTTGCGCAGATCACCCATTATGACGTGGATCGCGGCGCAGGTGCGGGCGTGCTCAAGTGGGAGAAACTTGAAACCTTTGGCGGCGAAGATGCCGCCAGCCGCGACAACCCAGATCCCCGCCGCGGGCGCATCCGCGTACACACCGTCAAGAGCGACCCGTGGACCGCGACCGTGTTGTCGGTCACGGAGAACGACTATCAGGTCTACTGGAGCAAGAACGGCGGCTGGCAGTGGTCGCCGGGGCAGACATGGGAGCGCGGCGCGCAGATCAACGGCGTCTACGAACGGCTCTACCATCCCTATTGGATTCGCCAGGATGGGGTGACGCAGACGGCAAGCGGCGTCGTCACGATGAGTCGCTCCTACTTCCAGCCGGAGCGTCAGAACGGCGGTCAGTTTGGCAACGTCACCGAAGTCCAGGCGTATGCCGACGGCGCACTGCTGCACCGCAC
>JAPKMV010000429.1 GCA_026645635.1 Caldilineaceae bacterium | reverse complement strand
CGCCGCGCTGCCACTGGCAGCACTTCTCTATTACAACCTCGGTTTTATCGGCGACATTCTGGGTGGATATGCTTTGGGCAAGGCCCCTGATGATCCCTTTTTTCGACTGGATTGGTCAGGGGTGGCTGGGTTGCTGGTCAGCCCGGCGCGCGGCCTGCTGGTCTTTTCGCCGTTCCTGATTTTCATTCCGGTAGGGTTCATGCAGCGCCTGCGTGCGCCAGGCACAAAGGGGCTTGCCGTGGCGCTCAGTCTGGCTGTGGCGGCCCAAGTCTTGCTCTATTCGCAGACGGATTGGCGCGGCGGTGCGGCATGGGGGCCGCGCTGGCTGACCGACATTCTGCCGATCCTGGTGTGGATGGTCGCGCCGGCGCCGCTTGTCCTGCGCCCCCTTGGCCGCGGCCTGCTCATGCTGACCCTGGCCGTGTCGATTGGGGTGCAGGCGGTTGGCGCTTTCTGGTATACGGGGGCGAGTGACGCGCGCATCTTTGCTGGGGATCCCGCCGACATGAGCGGTGCGTGGAACCCGCGCAATGTTCCGTTTCTCGTTGAGTTGCGGCATAGGCCGGCAGACCCCGACCTGCTCTACAACGCGCGCAGTTCGCTGTCCCGTGTCGGGTTCAGCCTGGTGCGCAGCCGCGATGACGTGCCCCGCCTGGAACCGGGCGCGGTGCTCGAAGGCTCGGCGCTCGTTGATGGGCGCACGCCGGCCTACCTCTTTGTGTTGATCGATGGGATCGTGATCGGATCGACCAGGGACTTCTTTCCGCGGGGGGACGTCAACCCAGCGCCGGGCGTCACTGTGCCCTCAGGCTGGCGCATCTTTGCCAATACGCAGGGTGTTGAACCGGGAGAGCGCACCCTTCAGATCGCTGTGCGTGTCAATTCAGGAGGCAATTATCGTATCGTGCGTGACCAGCGTGTCCTCGTGGTCGCACCGGAGCCTCTTGCTATGCCGCAGATGCCGGCAAATGGGAACGATGTGGACGCGATGGCCGCGCGCGCAGCGTTCTTGTTGCGGCAGCATCAAACCTGGGATGGGTATTGGCTCACGGCGCACACCCAGGGTCTGCGTTACGAAGCCCCGCTGCCAGAGATGAACACGTTCTTGACTTCGATGCTGGTGGATATGCTAACGCCAATCGCAAGCCAGCATGGTCTCGACGAGGCGGTGGCGCAGGCGCGCAGCCATCTTGCAGCGCAGATCGAAAGCAATGGATTGGTGCGCTACCATGGGCTGCCAGATGCGCCTACCATTGGCATCCTTGGCTGTCCCATCACACCGGACGCTGACGACACTGCCCTGGCGTGGAGGATTGCGGATATTGGCGCGGATGACCCTAGGCGACAACCCATGTTGGCAGCGCTTGCTCGCTATCGCGATGCAAGCGGTTTGTACCGCACCTGGCTCGCCCCACAAGACCAATATCAGTGCATCAACCCCGGGCGCGACCCCAATCCGACGGACAGCACCATCCAAATGAACATCTATCTGATGCTGCGCGAACTGGATCCGCCCGCCGCGCAGAACCTGTGCACGGCGCTCCAACGCTCGTTCGAGGACGACAAGATCTGGGTCTACTATGCCAAAGCGCCTCTCTTGCCCTATTTGCGCAGCGCTGAGCTAACGCAGCTTGGTTGCGCGCTGCCGCTGCCCGTGGAGCGGCTGGCAGCGGCAGCCCCAGGACAGGAGATCTGGAGTGAGGCAGGCATGTTGCTGCTGGAAGCGCTGGCAACGCCACAAGACCCGGACGTGCAACAGGCAATTCGCAATCTGCTTGTGCGGATCGGCAGCGACGACTTCGCCCAGATCCGCCACTCCCCGCCGCTGCTCTATCATAACGATCTGAGCGCCAGCGTAAGCCGATTTTACTGGTCAGAAGATTTCGGCTACGCCCTTTGGCTCCGGCTCTATGAAGCACTTCACATCGAAGATGGACAACTTCGCTAAGAGATTTTCTGTAAAGTCACCTGTTTTGACGCGGAGGCACAGAGATGCAGAGAAACGCAGAGAAAAACGAGACAATGTACAGCAGTAGCCAGGCTTCGCAACTCCTCTGCGAGCCTCTGCGTCGCCGCGTCTCTGCGTCAACCTTACCCATTTTCAGACAGTTTCTAGCATGATCGCGATTCCTCTATCACCTGTTCGTCAGTACGCGCGTATTCTGCGGCACTTCGCGGCCACGCGTGCGCCGGAGGTGCTTGCGCTGCAAGCCTCGCCGCTTTTCGGCAGCTTCTTTGGCGGCTTCCACCTCGAATGTTGGGACGTGAGCCGGCTGAGTTTGCTGCTCCTCGGCAGCCTGGCGCTTACGGCTCACATCTTCGTCTTCAATGATTGGGCCGGGTACAGCAATGACTTGCGCGATCCGCGGCGGGCGACCCTCGTTTTTACGCAGCAAGGCATTACCCGGCGGCAGGTCGCGAACGTTGCCGTCGCGCTGATTGTTTTCGCGAACCTCATCTTCGTTGCCTTGGGTCCACTTACGCTGCTGCTTGGGGCTGGGATCACAATCCTCAGCTTTCTCTACTCCTGTTCTTCGAGTTTCGGCAAGCGTGCGCCCATCGTCGGGTCGATCAATCACCTGCTGGGCGGTACACTGCACTTCTTGCTTGGCTACACTTTGTTTCACCCTCTGGACGCAAGCGGTATCCTGATCGGTCTTTTCTTTGGCTTGGTCTTTGCCGGCGGCCATCTCAACCAGGAAATCCGCGACTACGAGGCTGATCTACAGAACGGAATTCGCACCAACGCCGTGGTGTTTGGCCGGCGGCGCACGTTTCTCGCCAGCCTGTGCACCTTTACGGCCGCTTATGCGATAGTCACTTGCCTGGCTGCGTTTAACATCCTGCCACGGCTGCTGCTCTTGAGTCCTATCGTGTGGCTCTTGCATTTGGCGTGGTCTTGGCAAGCGCTCCAGCGTGGATTAGGCTTTGAGAGTGCCTTGTGGCTGCGACGCCGGTATCGATTGCTCTTTGCGCTGCTCGGGATAGCGATGGTAACGACACTATGGTAGTGAACCACGCGCCCCTGGTCTATGCCATCGTCCTCACCTGGAACAGCGGCGACGACGCACTGACCTGCATCTCAGCGTTGGTTGCACAGACGTACCCCCGTCTGCATGTGTTGGTGATCGACAACAACTCGGCCGACGGCACACCGCAGCGCATCGCTGACCGCTTTCCCAGCTTGGAGCAGATCCGCCTTGAGCGCAACCACGGTTTTGCAGCCGCCAACAACATTGGCATCCGCCGGGCGCTGGACAACGGCGCCGATTACGTGCTGCTGCTCAACGACGACACCCGGCTGGAGCCGTGCGCCATTGCCCTGCTGGCAGCGGCTGCCGCGGCAGACTCGCGCCTCGGCATCGTGGGGCCGGCCATCGTTTCCTGGCAGAACCCTGACATTGTCTATCTGGGCGGGCGCATTGACTGGCGCTCCGGCGAGGGCATGGAGGTGCTTGCCGCGCCTGAGATGTTGGCCCAGCCTCGGGTGGACGTGGAGTATGTGCCGGGCTGTGCGCTGCTGATCAAAGCCGCTGTCATCCGCCAGATCGGGCTGCTGGAGGAGAGTTACTTCGCCTACTACGAAGATGCGGACTGGTGCCTGCGCAGCGCCCGGGCCGGCTTCCTGTGTGCGGTTGTCCCTGCGGCGCGGGTTCATCACCAAAACACAGCGGATGTACAGCGCCTGGAAAACATGCGCTCCATATACTACCCCCGACGCAACCAGGTGCTATTCCTGCGCCGCTATCTGGCGCAAGGACATTGGCGCGCCTTGCGCAACATCCTGGCGCGGCGGCTCAAGGAATACACCACGTTGATCGGTTACGGCGAAACCGGTCGCGCCCACTCCCTCGCGGCGGGGGTCTGGGATGGGCTACGATCTGGCGGCGTGGCTGCAGCAGGTGCGCTGGCGATTGATCTGCACCTTGCACCCTGATCTGGCGCGCCTGGCGCAGGAGTTGCCACAGAATCTGCCGTCGCTGCCAGGGGTGGCCGTGATCGGCTATCTAGGATCCGCCTCTGGCATTGGGGAAGCCGCCCGCGGCACAGTCCACGCGCTGCGGGCAGCCGGCCAGCCCACGCACTCCATTGATATCGACCCCAGCCCACAGATCGCCCCGGCGGAGCAGCCCCCGGTTACACCCCTGGACGCAACACCTGCGGTCAACCTGTTCAACATCAATGCGGCGAACGTACTGCTAATCTACCGGCGGTTGAGAACAAACACCTTTGCGGGCAAGCACAACGTCGGCTTCTGGTACTGGGAGATGCCCACCTTTCCGGCGGCCTGGTACGGCGCGT
>JAPKMV010000428.1 GCA_026645635.1 Caldilineaceae bacterium | reverse complement strand
GTCGGGCTGGGCGGCGAACACACGATCAGTGCGGGCTTTGGCCGCGGGCTGCTGACCGCGCTGGGCGGGCCGCTCACAGTGGTGCAGATCGACGCGCACAGCGACCTGCGCGACGAATACGAGGATTCGCCCTACAGCCACGCCTGCGTCGCCCGGCGGCTGCTGGACGACCCGGCGGTGGAGCAGGTGCTCCAGCTTGGCATCCGCTCAGTCTGCCCAGAGGAAGTCGCCTTCACCCGCGCCCACCCTGACCGGGTGCGCGTCTGGTACGCCGAGCAGGTGCATGATGGCGACTGGCGCAGCGAGTTCATCCGCCGCATCCAGGGGCGCCGCGTCTACCTGACCATCGACGTTGACGGGCTGGACCCGGCCATCGTACCGGCGACGGGCACGCCGGAGCCGGACGGCCTCACCTGGCGCGAGACGCTGGAAATTCTGCGCACACTCACCGCGCACGCACAGGTCGTCGGGCTGGACTGCGTCGAGCTGGCCCCGTCACCCGGGCTGCACATGGCCGACTTCGCCGTGGCCAAGCTGCTCTACAAGGCGATCTCGTATGTGATGGCGGGACGCGTGAAGAATGGGGACTGATCTCACGCCAAGGCGCAAAGACGCAAAGAACAGTCAGGCGATACTGCACACAATCGCAAGAAGTAACTGTTAGTGAAGGTCCTTTTGACGCAGAGACGCAAAGATGCAGAGAAACGCAGAGAATACGTCTGTGAAACTTCTTTGTTTTTCCTCTGCGAGCCTTTGCATCTCCGCGTCTCTGCGTCAAAGGGAGTAGCTATGCAAACAGTCCCTAAAAACCCTTGGCGTCTTTGCGCCTTGGCGTGAGCTATTTTCACATCCGGGACGATGGCCGCGCCCCTCGCCCCGCGCAATTCACCCCCCGCTTCGTTCAAAAAAGGAGTGCAACCATGCAATACGCTTCCGAAGTCCGCGCGTTTATCAAGCACCATTACCGCCACTTCAACTCCGCGGCGTTGATCGACGCGGCCGAGGGCTATGTGCGCCACCTGGAACAGGGCGGACAGATGTTCCTGGCCATGGCCGGCGCGATGAGCAGCGCGGAACTGGGCCTGTCGCTGGCCGAGATGATCCGTGCCGGCAAGATCCACGGCATTAGCTGCACCGGCGCCAACCTGGAAGAGGATGTCTACAACCTGGTGGCCCACGACCACTATGTGCGCGTGCCCAACTGGCGCGACCTGACGCCGGAGGACGAGCACGAGCTGCTCTCGCGCCACCTGAACCGGGTCACCGACACCTGCATCCCCGAAGAGGAGGCAATCCGCCGCATCGAGCACGCCATCCTGGACGAATGGCTGGCGGCCGACCGTGCGGGCGAGCGCTACTTCCCCCACGAGTTTCTCTACCGCGTCCTGCGCAGCGGGAAACTGGAACAGTACTACCAGATCGACCCCAAGGATAGCTGGCTAATGGCCGCGGCGGAAAAGAACCTGCCGATCTTCGTGCCGGGCTGGGAAGATTCCACCACCGGCAACATCTACGCCTCCCACTGTATGCGCGGCAACGTGAAGAACGTCCACACCGTGCGTTCGGGCATCGAGTACATGATGGCGTTGGCCGAGTGGTACACCAAAACCACGACGCAAACCTCGCTCGGCTTCTTCCAGATCGGCGGCGGCATCGCCGGCGACTTCCCCATCTGCGTCGTGCCCATGCTGCGCCAGGACATGGAAGACGAGTCGATCCCGCTGTGGGGCTACTTCTGCCAGATCAGCGACTCGACCACCAGCTACGGCTCCTACTCCGGCGCGGTGCCCAACGAGAAGATCACCTGGGAGAAGCTGGACATCACCACGCCGAAGTACATGGTCGAGTCCGACGCCACCATCGTCGCGCCGCTCATCTTTGCCTACGTCCTGGCGGAGTAGGGCGAGGGGCGCCAATTGTTAATTGTCAATTGTTAATTGTCAATTGTTAATGGGAGTGGCCGGGCAACCCCCTCATTAACAATTGACAATTAACAATTGACAATTTAGTAATTGTTTTTCGCCCCTCGCCCCTGAAGGAATCCCATGCCCAAACGCACCGACATCTCCACCATTCTCATCATCGGCTCCGGGCCGATTGTCATCGGTCAGGCGTGTGAGTTCGACTACTCCGGCGCGCAGGCATGCAAGGCGCTGCGCCAGGAGGGCTACCGCGTCGTGCTGGTGAACTCCAACCCGGCCACGATCATGACCGACCCGGAGATGGCCGACGCCACCTACATCGAGCCGCTCACCGTCGAGATCGTGGAGCGCATCATTGCGCGGGAACGGCCCGACGCGCTGCTGCCCACCGTGGGCGGGCAGACCGGTCTCAACCTGGCCGTGGCGCTGGCTGAAGCCGGCGTGCTGGAGCGCTACGGCGTCGAGCTGATCGGCGCCAACCTGCGCTCGATGCAGGTGGCCGAAGACCGCGAACTGTTCAAGGACGCCATGACCGCGGCCGGGCTGGAATCCCCGCGCAGCGGCATTGCCCGCTCGCTGGAGGACGCGCACCGTATCGCCCAGGAGATCGGGCGCTACCCGCTCTTCATCCGCCCCAGCTTCACCCTGGGCGGCAGCGGCGCGGGCACCGTTTTCACGCCCCAGGAGTTCGACGAGAAGGTGGCTTGGGGGCTGAAAGAAAGCCCGGTGCACACCGTATTGGTCGAGGAGTCGCTCATCGGCTGGAAGGAGTACGAACTCGAAGTGATGCGCGACCGCGCCGACAACTTCGTGGTCGTCTGCTCCATCGAAAACCTGGACGCGATGGGCGTGCACACCGGCGACAGCATCACCGTGGCGCCGGCGCAGACGCTCACCGACAAGGAGTACCAACGGCTGCGCGACCAGGCGCGCATCGTCATGCGCGCGGTGGGGGTGGAGACCGGCGGCAGCAACGTGCAGTTCGGCGTGGACCCTGCCAGCGGGCGCGTCGTGATCATCGAGATGAACCCGCGCGTCTCGCGCTCGTCGGCGCTGGCGTCCAAGGCCACCGGCTTCCCCATCGCCAAGGTGGCGGCGAAGGTGGCCGTGGGCTATACGCTGGACGAACTCCAGAACGACATCACCCGGCAGACCGTGGCGGCCTTCGAGCCATCCATCGACTACGTGGTGGTCAAGTTTCCGCGCTGGGCCTTCGAGAAATTCCCCGGCGTCGACCGCACCCTCGGCCCGCAGATGAAGTCGGTGGGCGAGGCGATGGCCATCGGGCGCACCTTCAAGGAGGCGCTGCAGAAGGCGGTGCGTTCGTTGGAAATTGGTCGCGACGGCCTTGGCCCGCTGGAACGGGACGCCGACGGTCACTTCAAGGGGCACGACGCCGGCGCCAGCCTCCATGACCTCCTGCGCACGCCCAACCGCGACCGGCTCTTCGCCGTCTACGAGGCGCTGCTGGCCGGCGAAAGCCAGGCGCAGATCAGCCAGCTCACCGGCTACGACCCGTGGTTCGTAGCGCAGATCGCGGAGATCGCCGCCTTCGAGCAGCACCTGACTACCATCGATGCGGCCACAATGCGCGCGGCGAAGCGGATGGGGTTTAGTGATGGGCAGTTGGCGCGGATTGCGAATGAGAGATTGGGCGATTATGAGATTAAGCGATTGGTTGAGGGGATGACGCCGCAATCCCCAATCTCACAATCTCACAATCCCACAATCTCAGAATCGCAGATTCGCCACCTCCGCCACACCCTCGCCGTCACGCCCACCTACCACCAGGTGGACACCTGCGCGGCGGAGTTCGAGGCGTTCACGCCCTATTTGTACTCGTCCTATGAGTCGAGCAGTGAGGCGCCGGCCACCGACCGGCCCAAGATCATCATCCTGGGCGGCGGCCCCAACCGCATCGGCCAGGGCATCGAGTTCGACTACTGCTGCTGTCACGCCGCCTACGCACTTCAGGAACTCGGCTACGAGACGATCATGGTCAACTGCAACCCGGAGACCGTGAGCACCGACTACGACACCAGCGACCGGCTGTATTTCGAGCCGCTGACGTTGGAAGATGTGTTGAATATTGTGGAGAGAGAAAGCGGCGAGGGGCGAGGGGCGGGGGGCGAGCAATTGTCAATGGTTGATGGTCAATGGTCAATTGTCAATGAGGAGGCGCCCCCCCACAATTCACCATTCACAATTCACAATTCACAATTGGCCAGCCCGCCCCTCGCCCCTCGCCCCTCGCCCCTTCATGGCCTCATCGTCCAATTCGGCGGGCAGACGCCGCTCAACCTTGCCGCGGCGCTGCAGGCCGCGGGCGCGCCGATCCTGGGCACGCCGCCTGACGCCATCGACCTGGCCGAGGATCGCGACCGCTT
>JAPKMV010000427.1 GCA_026645635.1 Caldilineaceae bacterium | reverse complement strand
CTCTACACGCTGGCCTTCATCGGCCTGGCGTTGGCGCTCTCCTACATGTCGCTGGCCGGCGCGGGCATCTCCGGCTTTGCCGGCTTTGGCCGCACCGCCGCCAGCCTGATCAACCTGGTGCTGCTGATCATCCCGCTCATGGCGCTGACCGTGGGCGCGCAGAGCCTGGCGCACGAGGCCGAGCAGGGCACGCTCGCCTATCTGCTGGCGCAGCCGGTGACCCGCGTCGAGGTCTTTGTGGGCAAGTATCTCGGCCTGGCGCTCAGCCTGCTGGCGTCGCTGGCGTTGGGCTTCGGCATCGCCGGTGTGGTGCTGGCGCTCAACCGCGGGGCCGGCTCGCCCGCCGCCTACCTGAGCCTGACCGGGCAGACCTTCCTGCTCAGCCTGACGATGCTTAGCGTCGGCTTCCTGATTTCGGCGCTGACCAAGCGCGCCGGCGTCGCTATCGGCATTGGCCTTTTTCTCTGGCTCGCCTTTGTCTTTCTGGGCGACCTGGGGTTGATGGGCACTGCGCTCACCATGCGCCTGCCCATCGACCAGTTGCTCTGGCTTTCGCTGGCCAACCCGCTGCAGACCTTCAAGATGGCCGCGATCCTGGACATCAACGCCACCCTGGACCTGCTCGGCCCGGCGGGCATCTACGCCATGCAGGAGTACGGCGCGCAACTGCGCTTCCTCTTCCTGGCGATCATGGCCGCGTGGATTGCGCTGCCCGCGGCGGCGGCGTATCTACGGTTCAATCTGCGCGGGGATTTGTAGAGCACTAACCAGAGAGTCTTGGTCACGAATTGCACGAATTCTATCGAATGAAGATGAAGGTTCGTGCAAATTCGTTAAGATTCGTGTCATTCGTGACAAAGTTGACTGGGCGCTATCTGCGAAAATCTGCGCAATCTGCGGATGATGATGCATCCGTAGGCGTGAACGAAAGGAGTATGTGGCATGAGAATGTATCTGCGATGGTGGTTAGCGACGTTGCTCGTCGTCATGCTGGCGGCATGTACGTCGACGCCGGCCACGCCCGCGCCCGCGAAGCTCGTGCTGGGCGAGACGATCTGCGCGGCCTGCGGCATGATCATCAATGAGGCGAAGTACGCGGGTTCCATCGCCTTCGAGGAGAGCCCGGGCCGCTACAACAGCCTGGCATTCGACGACATCGGCGACATGCTGGCCTACATGCGCCAGCACGCCGAGATTGTCCCCGCGGGCGTCTGGGTGCATGATTACACCAGCGAAGAATGGATCGACGCCACGACCGCCTTCTATGTGGAGAGCGAGCAGATCAAGTCGCCCATGGGGCATGGGCTGGCCGCGTTTGCGACGCAGGCCGCCGCGGAGGAGTTCGCCGCCGCCGTGGCAGGCAAAGTGCTCGACTGGGATCGCGTGCGGATCGAGCACGCAATGGCGAATCATCATCATTGAGGAGATTGGAGATTGGAGATTAGGAGATTGGGAGATTATGAGATTGGGAGATTATGAGATTGGGAGATTGGGAGAAACGCCAATCTCCAGTCGCCAATCTCCAATCTCTTAATCTCCTAACCTCCCAGTCTCCTAATCTCCAATCTTGTTCACGAAATCAATTCCATCTGGGGAGAAGAATGACTATGAAAAAGCTATCTTTGATTGCACTGTTGGTGGTGGCTGTGATGTTGGCGGCTTGCGGCGGCGGTGAGCCGGAACCGACGGCGACGCCGGCCCCGGCTGCCGCGGCGCCGGTGCAGGAAGTGGCGGCGGGGCCGGTCGGCGACGCGGCCAACGGCGGCAAGATCTTTGCGACGGCCTGCGTTGCCTGCCACGGGCCGGAAGGCAAGGGCGTCACCGGGCTGGGCAAAGACCTGACCACCAGCGAATGGGTGGGCGAGCAGACCGACGCGCAACTGGTCGAGTTCATCAAGGTCGGCCGCGACGCCACCCATCCGCTCAACACGACCGGCGTGGCCATGCCGCCCAAGGGTGGCAACCCGGCCATGAGCGAGCAGGAAATCGCCGACATCGTGGCCTTTGTGCGCTCGATTCACCAGTGATGTGACGGCCATGCTGCAAGCGAACCTGCTGCAAGCGGGACAACTCAACATCTACAGCCTGCGCAATGCCAACGCGCGGGAAGCGCAACTGGTGCGGCTGTTCGACGGCGAGGAGATCCACGCCTACCTGCTGGTCGTCCCGCCCGGCGTGCAGATCGCCCGCCACAGCCATGAGAACAAGCACGAGATCTTCGATGTGCTGGAAGGCAGCGGCTGCATCGAGGTGGAAGGGCGGCCCGTGGAGAGCGGGCCGGGGCGCTGCGTCTTTGTGCCCGCGGGCGTCAGCCACAGCCTGCACAACGCCGGCGACGCGCCGTGGACGCTGCGCATCACTTGCCAGGATCGAGTCTACCCGCGCCACCTCGGCAAGTTGATCGGGCGGGCGATCCGCAAGCGGCTGCCGTGGTGAGGGGGATAGACCGCGGATGCGGCGGATTAGGCGGATCTTCGCGGATGAAAAGAAAAATCCGCGTAAATCCGCCTAATCCGTCAAATCCGCGGTCTATCGTATGAAAGTGAGGTACATTATGGATCCTTTTGCCGGTGTCAACGGCGCAGGCAGGCCGCAGCCCTGGCAGCTCCGTGGGCTGGACCCGCTGCCCGAGGAAGAGTGGCAGCGGATGCGCGGTTTTGTCGCGCTGAGCGACGCCGAGGTGCAGGCCATGCTCACCACGGTGGAGGCGCTCTTCCGCCGCGGCCATGAACTGGTGGTCGGCACCTACGACTATCTGCTCCACAACCATGAAACAGCGGCCATTCTGGGCTGGGAAGATGGCGCGGAGCCAAGCCACCTGGCCGAGCGCCGCCGCTTCTTCACGATCTGGCTGGCGCGGCTGCTGGGCATGGACTTCAGCACTGACCTGGCGCGCTATCTGTTCCGCGCCGGCAAACTGCACGCGGCCCACGGCCCGCGGCGCACCCATGTCCCGCCGGTCTACGTCACGGGGTCGATCAGCCTGGTCAACGCCACCTTCGCCAGCTTCATCATGGAGGAACTGCCCGGCCACACCCAGGCGCCGTTGGCCCTGGCCGGCTGGAACAAGGTGCTCACCATGCACCTGCACCTGATGCAGTTGGGCTATCAGGCCGCGCTGGCCATCGACAGCGGGGATTTCGCTGTGCCCTTTGTCATGTTTGGGCGGATGCGCACCGTCACCGGCGCACACGACCTGGCGGTGCATGTGGCCGAGGGCGCCCCTGTGCAACAGGCGCTGCGCAAGTTCTTCAACTACTATCCGCAGGCGCGCAGCGAGGTCTTCGACCTGGCCTGGGATGGCGGCGAGCGGGTGGACAGCCACGGCACGCCCTGGTTCACGGTGGATCGTCTCTACGCGGTCAAGCCGATGTGGCGAGTCCTGCTCAACGGCAAGGACCTGAGCTTCATCGGCGGGCCGGAGGTGGCGCTGCAGCCGGGCGACGAGGTGCATGTCTTCCCGCCGGGCCGGTAGAGATTCAGAGCATAAAGGAGTTCAAAATGAGTGCATACACCCTGCTGCCCAACGTGGCGCAGATAACAACGGAGATCGCACCGGACAGCATCGTGAGCCGCACCATCTACAGCGGCGCGGGGCTGAAGGTGATCTGGTTTGGCTTTGCGCCGGGCCAGGAGCTTTCCGAACACACCTCCACCCACGAGGCGGTGATCCACATCCTGGAGGGCAGCGGCGTCATCGGGCTGGACGGCGATGAGATCGCCGCCGCGCCCGGCGTGGTGGTGCGCATGGACCCGCGTCTGCCCCACAGCGTCGTCGCCACGACGGAACTGCGGATGCTGTTGTACATGCTGGGATGAACATCACGACTTCTGTCACGCCGCGCATGAGGCTGCTGCGCGCGGCGCTGCTGGTTTCCGCGGTGGCGGGGCTGCTGCTGGGCATGTGGGCCGGGCTGGTGCGGCTGGGCTGGCCGTGGCCAACCGCACCGGTGCTGCCGATGCTCCACGGGCCGCTCATGGCCTGCGGCTTCCTCGGCACGCTGATCGGCGTCGAGCGCGCGGTGGGCACGGGCAAGGGCTGGGCCTATCTGGGGCCGGCGCTGGTGGCGCTGGGTGTGCTGCTGGCGCTGCTCGGTGCACCGGCAGGTCTCGGCCCGCTCACTGTGACGCTGGGCAGCGTCATCGTGACCCTGGTGCTGATCGGCCTGGCGCGGCTGCACCCGGCCAACTTCACCGTGACGATGGCCGCCGGCGGGATCGCCTGGGTCGTGGGCAACCTGCTCTGGTTTCTGGGCTGGCCGCTCTATGTGGCCGCGCTCTGGTGGATCGGCTTCCTGGTGCTCACCATC
>JAPKMV010000426.1 GCA_026645635.1 Caldilineaceae bacterium | reverse complement strand
TCGACTGCCAGGCGCCGTCGCCGTAGCGGAGCTGCGGCCCCACCATCGCCACGTCGTCCGCGGCCAGGAGCGCGGCGTAGAGCAGCCAGAGGCTGTCGCCCACCGGCTCGGTGTCGGGATTGAGGAAGTAGATGCAGCGCCCGCGGCTGGCCGCATAGCCCAGGTTGTTGCCGCGGGTAAAGCCCAGGTTCTCGTCACTGCGGATCAGTTGCACCCAGGGGAACGCGGCGGGGAATTCCGTCACCGTGGCGTCCTGGCTGGCGTTGTCCACCACAATCACTTCCAGCGTGGCCGTGGCGTCCGGCGGGCCAAAGGCGCGCACCTGCGCCGCCCCCGGCAGCGGGCGGCTCGCCGCTTCCAGTGCGCGCAGGCAGCCGGCCAGCAGCGGCCAGACGTTCCAGGAGACGATGATGATGGAGAGGTCGCAAGGTTGGGTCATGGGAGGTCCGTGTTGCGTGTTGCGTGTTGCGTGTTACTCATGACGTAACACGCAACACGCAACACTATCGTAGGCAGTCGCGCAGTTCGTCGGGCGAGATGTTGCCGCCGCTGAGGATCAGGGCGACGGTCTTGCCGGCGAGCTGCTCGCGCTGCTGCAAGGCGGCGGCGAGAGGCGCGGCGCCAGCCGGCTCGGCCAACGTCTTCGCCTTCTCCAGATAGAGCCGCACGGCCTGGCGCATGGCGTCGTCGTCCACCAGCACGAAGTCGTCCAGGTGCTGCCAGAGAATCTGCTGCGGCAGCATGAAGGGCTGGCCGGTCGCCAGGCCCGCGGCGAAGGTGCGGATGGGCGCGGTGCGCCGTTCCCGCGCCTGCCAGGTGAGGAAGCCGGCGGGCGCGCCGCTGGCCTGCACCCCCACGACGCGGATGGCAGGGTTCACGCTCTTGGCGACGAGGGTCGCGCCCGCGGCGCCGCTGCCGCCGCCCACCGGCACGTAGATTACCTCGACCTCGGGCAGCGCCTCGACGATCTCCAGGGTGTGGGTGGCGACGCCGGCGATCAGGCGCGGCTCGTCGCCGGAGGAGACGAAGCGCAGCCCCTGCTCCCGCTCCAGGGTGAGGCAGTGCTCTTTGCACGCCTCGAAGTCGGCGCCGTGAAAGACGACCTCGGCGCCGTAAGCGCGCATCGCCTCCACCTTGACCGGGTTGGCGCCCTCCGGCACGACGATCACGGCGCGCACGCCGAACAACTGCGCGGCATAGGCGATGGACTGCCCGTGGTTGCCGGTGGAGGCGGTCACCACGCCCCGGGCGCGCTGCTCCTCCGGCAGGTGCGCCAGGAAGTGGATGCCGCCGCGCACCTTGAACGCGCCGATGGGCTGGTAGTTCTCGTGCTTGACGAAGACCCGCGCGCCGAGCAGCGCGTCCAACTGCGGGTAATGGTGCAGCGGCGTGGGCGGCAGATACGGTGCGATGGTGCGGCGGGCGAAGAGCACATCTTGGAAGGTGGGCAGCGGCGGCATGGTCGTTCCTTGTCTTGCAGCAAAGGGGGCAATCTAAAGTCATGGATGATAAAAAACAGCGTTTTGCGAGCGCCAGACGCTCATCCGCAGATTGTGCAGATGGTCGCAGATGGTGGACATCAAATCTGCGTCATCTGCGTCAATCTGCGGATAATAGACTTTATCGGCAATAGCTTTTTGGCACGCAAAGACGCAAAGTCGCAAAACGTTTCTCTCCTGGCGCCTTTGCGTCTTGGCGTGAGATTCCTTATCGCCGATAAAGACTAATGTTTGCGTCGTTGCGAAAACTCCTGGCTTCTATGGTGTCTGCGTTTCGCTGCAGTATAGCACGATCACCGGTTGCAACCGGTGTCTGGAAGGGAAACCGGCTGGAGCCTGGCTGCGACACGCCACGATCGCCGGCGTGCCAGTGCAATGAATGCTCTTACATCCGCAGATTGCGCAGAGTTTCGTAGATGGCAGACATCGAATCTGCGTCATCTGTGTCAATCTGTGGATGGTGTTTACGTCGTTGCGAAAACTCCTGGTTTCTATGGTGCGTGGCGAGTTAACCCCAGTTAATCCCCCCATCAACCGCCTCAGAGCGGCGGCGTGCGGTTTCCCGCCGATTCCGGGACAAATGTCACCTTGAGTTTGCCAGCGCGCCGGTGATAGGCTTGCGCCATGACCTGTCATGCACCTGCTGAGCTGCGCGATGTCGCCGGGACAGCGCCCGTCATCTTGATTGGCAACCCCAACGTGGGGAAATCCGCGCTCTTTGGCGCGCTCACGGGCCGCTACGCCACCGTCTCCAACTATCCGGGGACGACCGTCGAGGTGACGCAGGGCTGGCTGGCCGGCGCCGCGCCGCAGCGTACGGTCATCGACACGCCCGGCCTCTACAGCCTGACGCCCCTCTCCGACGACGAGCGGGTGACGCGCGACATCCTCCTCGACCGCCAGCCCGCGGCCGTGGTGCAGGTGGCCGACGCCAAGAACCTGCGCCGCAGTCTGCTGATTGCGGTCGAACTGGCCGAGACTGGCATTCCCTTTGTGCTGGCCGTGAACATGATGGACGAGGCCGCCGCGCGGGGGATCGAGGTCGATGCGGCAGTTCTTGCCGCACGGCTGGGCGTGCGCGTGGTGACGACGGTCGCCACGCGCAAGGATGGCCTCGCCGCGCTGCTGGATACGCTCCACCAGGCGAAGGCCGGCCAACTGGAGATGCGCTACTCGGCGCCGGTGGAAGCGGCGGTGGCCGCGGTGGAGGGGCTGCTGCCCCAGGCTACGCTGCACAAACGCGGCGCGGCGCTCATGGTGCTGGCCGGCGCCGACGACCTGCTGGCGCGGCTGCACGTCCCCGCGGCCGAGCAGGCCGCCATCCGCGCCGTGCGCAGCCAGGCGGAGGCGGCGCTGCACCAGCCGCTGGCAGTGGCGATCAACCGCGAACGCATCGCTGCGGTCGACGCCATTCTGGCCGATGCCGTGCGGGTGCGCGCAGCCGGGCGGCCGTGGAGCGAGCAACTGGGGCGCTGGGCGGTGGACCCGGTGCTCGGCTGGCCGATCCTGGGGGTGGTGCTCTACGCCGTCTATCTCTTTGTGGGCGTCTTTGGCGCGGGCACGCTGGTCGGTCTCCTCGAGGAGAACTTTTTCGGTGAAATCATCAACCCGCTGCTCACCGGTCTGGTGGAGACGCTGATCCCCTTCCCGCTGGTGCAGTCCTTCCTGGTGGGCGAGTTTGGCCTCTTTACGATGGCGCTTACCTACGCTTTCGCCATCGTGCTGCCCATCGTCGGGACGTTCTTTCTCGCCTTCAGCGTGCTGGAGGATTCGGGCTATCTGCCGCGGCTGGCCGTGATGCTGGATCGCGCCTTCCGCACCATGGGGCTGAACGGCAAAGCCGTGCTCCCCATGATCCTGGGGCTGGGCTGCGACACGATGGCGACGATGGCCACGCGCATCCTCGACAGCCGCAAGGAGCGCATCCAGGTGACGCTGCTGCTGGCGCTGGGCGTGCCCTGCTCGGCGCAGCTTGGCGTGCTGCTGGGCATGGTCGGCGGGCTGGGGTTGTGGGCGCTGGCTGTCTGGGGCGGCGTGGTGGTGGCGACGATGCTGGTGGTGGGCTGGCTGGCCGCCCGCGTCATCCCCGGCAAGCAGTCCGACTTCATCCTGGAACTGCCGCCGCTGCGTCTGCCGGAGTGGCGCAACGTGGTCATCAAGACGCTGGCGCGCATGGAGTGGTATCTGAAGGAAGTGGTGCCGATCTTCATCGTGGGCACGGCGCTCCTCTTCGCCCTGGACCTGTTCGGCGCGCTGGCGTGGATTCAGCAGGCGCTGGCGCCGCTGGTGGTGGGCTGGCTCGGCCTGCCCATCCAGGCGACGGACGCGCTGCTGATCGGCTTTCTGCGCCGCGACTATGGCGCGGCCGGCCTCTTCGACCTGGCGCAGCAGGGGCTGCTCGACCCGGTGCAGATCGTGGTGAGCATGGTGGTGATCACGCTCTTTGTGCCCTGCATCGCCAACTTCCTGATGATCGTCAAGGAATACGGCGCCCGCATCGGGCTGGCGGTGGCGGCGACGGTCTTCCCGCTGGCGCTGCTGGTGGGCGGGGTGTTGAATGTTGTGCTGAGTTGGGTGATGTAGGATAGAGATTGGCGATTGGGAGATTAGGAGATTAGGAGATTAGGAGATTGGGAGATTGGAGATGGGGACACAAGTTCAGCAGCCGGTGACTTGCCCGTTGTGCAGTCATACGTTTACGCCGAGCGGGCTGGCGTGCCACTCGCATTGTCCGCTGGGCAGCCGCTGCAACCTGATCTGCTGCCCCCAGTGCGGCTATCAACTGATCGATGAGTCGCGCCGCCGCTCGGCGGGG
>JAPKMV010000425.1 GCA_026645635.1 Caldilineaceae bacterium | reverse complement strand
CAGCAGTTGGTCGCCACCGAAAGCCCGGTGGTGAAGCAGCCGTCGGTCTCGACGATGGTGAGCAGGCGCTTGTCGCTCTGCGGCAGATCGAGGTCGAGCAATTCGGCGGCGAGGCGCCCCATCTGCACGCCGAGCACCTGCCGCGGGCAGAGGTGGCGGTGCAGGGTTGCGGATTCGGCGAGGAGTTCATCAAGCGTTTTCATACAGAAATTCTACTGGCTTTGATCGTTTTCGATCAAATACGCCAGGATCGCCTCGATCTCGCTGTCAGAGAGGCGGAAGTTGGGCATGGCGGTGTCGCCCTTCACCGCGCGCGGGTCGCGCAGCCAGAGGCGCAGCGTCACATGCACCGGATCGTCGCTGCGCAGGGTGACGCCATCGAGACTCGGCGCCTTGAGCGCGCCTGTGCCGGCGATGCGATGACAGCTCCGGCATTCGTACTGTTCGACCAACTGCGCGCCCGTAGCCGCCGTCGGCTCAACCGATTTGGTCATGTTCAGCCAGAAACGCGGCGGCGCCAGCGCGAACCAGGCAACGAACAGGACAACGAGCACTCCGAGCAGAATGGCGATGTGTTTTGGCTTCATAGAGAGTGGAGATTAGGAGATTAGAGATTGGAGATTGGGAGATTAGGAGATTGGAGATCGTCGTCGAATGACGCCCAATCTCCAATCTCTAATCTCCAATCTCTTTACACTTTCACCAGCTTCACCATCGTGTCATAGAACACTGCCGACCCGCCCACCAGGTCGCGCAGGGTGGTGTTGGGGTTCTGCGTGTCGGTGCGCATGGCGGCGTTGGCGTGGATGCCGGTGGCGCGGCGCTTGTCGCCCGCGATCACCTGGCCGTCGATGGTCACGTCGTTGGCGCCGTAGGCCCAGTGGCCGTAGCCCAGGTTGAAGCCCACCACGCCGGGCCGCAAACCCTCCAGCACCTGCACCTGGCCGTCCATCGGGACTTTTTCACCGTTGCCCAGGTCCCAGACCCCCTCCGGGTTGGTCTTGGAGGTGATGCGCACCATGTCGCCCGTCTTCAAGCCCATGCGGGCGGCGTCCTGGCTGTTGACGATGACGTAGTTGGTCGGCTCGACTGCGCGCAGCCAGTAGTTACCTGATGTGCGGCTCTTGGTCTGCGTGATCGTGCGGAAGGTGATCAGCGTCAGGTCGTAGCCCTCGGCTTTGTCCTGCTGCGCGACGAGATTGCCCAACGAATCGCGCCCCGGCTCGAAGAAGCGAGTCACGCCGGTGAAGTGCTCGCCGGTCATGCTGTCCTTCGTGTCGTAGGTCTTCTCGGCGTACAGGTTGATGTACTTGCCGTACTTGTTCGCCAGTTGGTCGCCGCTGAGAATCTTGGCGAAGGGCTGGAAGCGGCCACCGCGATTGAGCACGGTGACGGTGCGCCGCCACAGGCTCTCGTCGTTGTCGATGGCTGCTTTCCACGCGTCCACGTCGAAGACGGTCTTGGGCAGGTGGCGGCGCGTGGTGAGGAACAGCTCGATCTCCTCATCGGTCGCCTCTTCCACGGCGTCGGCCAGGTCGGGCTTCTCGCCGTAGGCGATGTTAGCCGTCTGCTTGATGTAGAGGTCTTCCATGCGCTGGTAGGGCTTACCCTCGCCGAAACCGTTCGGCCCGAAGCCCGGCAGTTCCATCTTTTCGGCGATGGCGAGCAGGAAGCTCTCCAGCGCAATCGGCTGCTCGATGCCGTAGACAGTGGCCGTCTCGGTGAGCGGCGCAATCGTCGGCTGGCGCACCGGCGCGTTCTTGACGATCACGTTCGGGTGCGTCTTGTGGAACTCCCAGCGCTCCAGGTAACTCAGGTCAGGGATGATGTAGTCGGCGTACATCGACGTTTCGCCGATCACGATGTCGAAGGTGACGAAGAGCGGCAGTTTTGCCGGGTCTTTGAGCGTCTCGATGTTGGTGTGGCCCGCGGGCAGCGAGTAGACGGGCGACCCCATGTACAGGAATGCAGCCTTGACCGGATAGGGGTAGGCGTCACCGATGGACGGGAAGATCTCCTGGTAGATGTCGGTGGCCAGCGGATACCACGGGCGTTTTGCTGGGTACTCGTCGAAGATCGTGCTCGTCTCGTACTTGCTGGAACGGATGATCGTGTGGCCGAATTTGCCCATCGCACCGTCGATCATCTTGTTGACGTTGTAGGGCTGCCCCTCTTTGGTCCCGTTCTGGTCGTAGGCTTTGCCGACCGCGTAGCCGCCCGCATAGTCGTAGTTGCCGATCAGCAGGTTGAGATCGTTCCACGCCTGCACGTTGTAGTAGCCGTTGGTGTGCTGGCTGACGCCGCGGTGGATGTCGGCGCACGCCTTGCGTCCGTGGCTGGTGAACTCCTGGGCGATCTCGTAGAGGTCGCGGGCGTTGACGCCGGCGATTTCCGCCCACTCCTCGACGGTGTGCTCGCGGGCGCTGTCCGCCAGCACCATCAGCGCCGACTTGACCTTGATCGTGATCGCCTTGCCGTCCTTGTCGAGCGTCGAGAACTCGGTGTCGGCGGTGAGATCGCCCTTGACCGGGTTCTCCTTGTCGTTGGGGTCGAAGGCGACGAACTTGCCATCCTGCAAGACGACGAAGGGGTCGAACTTCCACGTGCCGGAGCCGTCGGCCTTCTCGCGCTCCTCGACGGCGATGCCCAGTTCGGAGCCGCGCATCAGCTTGCCGGGTTTGCCGTCCTTGTCGAGCTTGACCAGCCAGGCCGCGTTGCAGAAGTTCGGTTCGCCGGCCGCAGTGGCCGCCGCCTGGTTGGCGTTCTCCAGGTAGCCTTTGTTGTAGCGTTCGTTGTCGATGATGATCTGGATCAGCGCCAGCGCGATCGCCGCCTCGGTGCCGGGGATGTTGGGCAGCCACTTCCACGCCTTGCTGCCGGTCTTGCCCAGCCGCGGGTCGATGACGACGTAGCGCAGCCGGCCGCTGGTCAGCCCGTCGGTGATCTTGGAGACGCGGTAGGGGGGGCCGTAGCCGCCCTCGAAGACGTTGTTGCCGACGAGGATGGCAAACTCGGTGTTGGCGACATCGCCCTGCCAGTAGAACTTTTCGCCGCCCGTCCACTTGCCTTCGACGAACTGCTCGCTCATCGCCTTGCCGGTGAAGTAGAGCGAACCCTGACAAACGGTGGTGTGGCCGTGGGCGTTGACCGAGCCGAGCGCATCACCGGCGAAGCGTTTGATGATCTCGCCGCGGCCATCCTTGAGGCGGCCCCACACGAAGGTGAATTGATTGTTCTTCGGCCCCAGGTCCGGGTGATCGGGGTCGATGAGCGTGTCGAGATGGTCGGCGAAGGTGACCTTGAACTCCTCCACCAGCGCCTTCTGCTTCTCCCGATCCTTCTCGTTGAGAATGGCGTCGACCGCCTTCGCCATGTCTTTGGCGATCTTGGCGTCGCGCAGCGCGTAGATTTCGTTCAGCCCGGGGCTGGTCGTGCCGTCGGCGAATTTGCCGCCGTTGACGATCTCCTCGATGGCCTGGTCGAACTCGATGCTTTCCCACTGGCCCGAGCCGCGCGGCCCAGCGCGCTTGAGCACCTTGCGAATGCGGTACGGGTCATAGGTGCTTTGCAGGCCAGCCTGTCCCTTCGGGCAGATCCAGCCGTCGATGGCGCCGACTTCGGTTGGCGGCGTGGTGTAGTCGAGATAGGGCCAGAAGGTGGAGGGCGCATACGGATTGCCGTCGATCTTGGAGACGACGCCGTCCACGACCTTGACCTTGATCGGGCAGCCGGTGTTGCATTGCAGACAGCACGAATAGAGAATGTTGTTCGGGTCCATCAGCGCGTAGCCGTTGGCGCCGGCTGCGGCCGCGGCGCCTTCCACCATCTGCGCCGGTTCGTTGAGCGGCTTGGCGACCGCTGGCAATTGGCTGGCGATTGCCGCCGCGCCGCCGAGCAGCGCCGAGGTCTTGACAAAGGTGCGTCGGGTGAGTGTCAGCCCCGGTTCGCAGCCGCAGCCGTCTTCTTCGCGCACGGGAACTTGATTGAGCATTTCGTTGGACATAGAGATTTCCTCCCTACTTGCTTGCACTGCTGCGAGTCGGTGTGGCCAGGCTGAAGAGCCGGTAGCCCACCAGGACGATCAGCCCGCCCAGCCCCAGCGTACCGAGCCAGACCAGCCATTCCATCGTCGTTGGGAAATAAGCGAAGGTGAGGCCGGGGCCGGTGAAGGCATGCGCCAGACCCTCGAGTTCTTCCTGCGCCAGCGCAGGCAGCACCAGGTTGAGCTTGGTCGCCAGCCCCATCGCCGCGATCAGCGCGCCGGCAATGCCGGTGAGCATCACGTTGCCGCGGCCAAAGAGGAGCAGCAAGCCCGGCAGC
>JAPKMV010000424.1 GCA_026645635.1 Caldilineaceae bacterium | reverse complement strand
GCGCAGCACGCCATCGGTGCCTTCCAGGATGGGGAAGGTGAGCACGACCTGCGGGCGCAGACCGTAGGCTTCCATCAGCTTGCGTCCGGCCATCAGGTTGAAAAGCTGGTCGGTGCCGCCAAGCTGGACGTCGGTCTCCTGCGCCACGGCATCGTAGCCCTGCATCAGCGCGTAGAAGAACTCGTGCAGCCAGAGCGCATCGCCGTTGTCGTAGCGCTTGGCGAAATTCTCGCGGGCCAGGAACTGCTGCACGGTGAAGTTGCTCGCCAACCGCACCACGTCGGTGAAGGTGAGGGTTTGCAGCCACTCGTGGTTGTAGCGGACACGCGTCTTGGTGCGATCCAGCACGCGGAAGGCCTGCTCGGTGTAGGTGCGCCCCTTTTCGAGCGCGTCGTCCAGCGTCTGCTGGCGGCGGGCGCTCTCCTTGTCGCTGGGGTCGCCGATCATGCCGGTGAACGAGCCGATCAGGAAGGTGACATCGTGCCCCAAATCCTGAAATTGGCGCAGTTTTCGCATAGAGATCGTGTGGCCGAGGTGCAGATCCGGCGACGATGGGTCGTAGCCGCAGTAGACGCGCAGCGGGTGGCCGCTGTCGTAGCTCCCTTGCAGCCGCTCGCGCAGCTCTTTCTCCATGTTGACATACGTCTGCGCGTCGCCGAAGTCCACGCCGCGCATGAGAATGCGCATCTGCTCATCGACTGGTGGGAAGTTGGACATTGGTTGCTCCGAGTTTGTTTGGATGGCAATTGGAGATTGGAGATTGGAGACTGGAGATTGGGGGATTAAGAGATTGAGAGATTGAGAGATTGCGTAGTGGCGATCCAATCTCTAATCTCCAATCTCCTAATCTCCTAATCTCTCAATCCCCCAATCCCCTAATCTCCTTCTCTCTCTGCGCTCACCACATCGCCCAACCCGTTGATCTCGACTGTCCAGCGCGAGCCGGGTTGGCATTGTTCGTATAGCGAAGAGGGAAGGGTGAAGCTGTATTCTTTGTCGTCTACGGTGAATACGCAGACGTAGCGCTCGCTGCGCTGGCCAAAGCGCTGCTCGCCGGTCAGTTGCGCCGCCGGCCACGCCGGCGAAAAGCCGACGCCGTCGCTCACCAGCGTGTTGACCACGCCCCAGCGCAGCACGGTGTAGGTGCAGAGATCGTCGAGGATCTCATACTCGCATTCCTGCACCACGCGCCCGACGCCGGTGCCGGTGTCCACGGTGTAGGGCGTTCCGCACACCTCGCGCGAACCTGGCTGCGGAGAATCGCTGCGTGAACGCACCTCGCGCTGGCAGGAAAGATTGCTTGCATCCGCAGGCACCTGGTCGCGCCAGTCGCGGTCACGCACCGGCGCCAGCCCTTCCACGGCGATGGTGCGCTGCCAGCGCGCCTCTTGCGCAACCGCGATCTTGTTTTCCGTGCGCAGGGCAAAGAACATGAACGCGCCGATGGCCAGCAGCACGACCACGCCGATGCCGATCCAAAGCATGGCATTGCCGCCACCGCCGGCGGTCGGCTGAACCATGGCCGCGGGCTGGGCCGCCACCGGCTTGCCCAACGGCGCGCCGCAGCGGACACAGACCCGCGCCGCGGTGGGGTTCTTCATGCCGCAGGCCGCGCAGGTCACTTCCACCGCAGCCGCCTTGGGGTCGAACGCGCCGACGACCTGGCCGGCCGCGCGCGCCTTGCCCTGGGTCAGGTCGCCGCCGCACTGGCTGCACACTTTGGCGTCGGCCGCGTTGCGCGCGCCGCAGAAACCGCACTGGATGTCGGGGCCGGTTTTGGCCCGGGCGATCTTCTGTTCGTCGGTCAATAGCTCGGCGCCGGCAGCCGTTTCAAACGCCACATTCTCCGGCTGCGCCGCGCCGCACCCGCTGCATGTCTTCTGCGTGCCGGGGTTGCGCGTCTTGCAGACCGGGCAGGTCCATTCCAGTTCGACAAAGCCGACTTCTTTTTGCGCCATAAGTCACTCGCTTTCACCGGTTACGATACTTGCCTCCATTCTACTTTTGGCGCGGGCGATGTGCAAAAGGGTGGTGGGGTAGGGGTTGGTACGAGGATGGGGCGGAGACATTTGGATCGCGAGAGGCACGAAAGGAGCGAAAGACGCGAAACTGCACCGGCCCCTTTCGCGTCTTTCGCTCCTTTCGTGCCTTTCGTGATCCGCATCCTCCCCGCCCAACCCCTGCTGTACGGTCTGGTCGCGCCCGACCGCTGGCCCATTCCCGGAATGTTTGGCATTCTGCGTTGGCAGATTCCCCCGCCGCGGCTAGAATGTCCCCATGTCTGAATTTTCACGGCCCAGCCCAACGCCGCCGGTCAAAGATGCCGTCGTCGACAGTGTGGTGAACGCTGCCCCGCCCAGCGGCGACCCCATGGTCGCAGCCTTTGCCGGCGCCGCCGCCCAGCCGCGTATCGACGCCGTGCGCCGCAACCTCGACCTGGCGCTCGACGCCTGGTGGCGCAGCGGTGCGCTGCCTGCGCCCGCGCTCCTGCGCGATGGGCTGCTGCTCCTCGAAGCGGGCAACTCGCTCGACGAGGCGCAGCGCTCGCTGCTGCTGCGCGCCGCCCTGGCCCATCGCCGCGGCGTGCTGACCGCACTCCGCTACCAATCCGACCCGGAGCGGACGGCCGTGATTCTGGCGGAAGCGGTGGCCGAAGGCGAGTCGCCGCTGCGCCCCGACGAACTGGCGCAACTCGCACAGCGCGACGCACAGAGCGCCGACTGGCAGCCGGCCCTGGTGCTTGCCCTGCAGCAGGATGCGGCGCATCCCGACCCGGCGCGCCAGTCGCGGATCGTGGCAGCCCTGGCCGCACTGGATGCGGCGGCGGGGCGCACAGCCGGTCAGCCGTCGCCCGTCGCCATTGGCCCAGGCGCCGAAGAAGTGATCGAGGGGACAGCGCCCACCTCACCCCGTCCGTGGCTGCGCTTTGCGCCGGTCTTGCTGCTGTTGGGCGTGATCTTGGGGATCTTTTGGTGGCAGCAGCAGAGCGCCCGCGACATGGTGCAGATTCCCGCCGGCGTCTACGCCCTGGCGTCCGGCGCCGACGGTTCGCCGCAGACCGTCGAACTGGCTGCCTTCGCCATCGACGCCTTCGAGGTGACGAACGCCGCCTATCGCCGCTGCGTGGAGCAGAACGCGTGTGGCTGGCCCACCTCCACCGCCAGCGCCACCCGCGCCTACTATTTCCTCAACCCGGCCTTTGCCGACTACCCGGTCGTCTTCGTCGATTGGGCGAATGCAGCGCGTTTCTGCACCTTTGTGGGCAAGCGACTGCCCACCGCCGCAGAATGGGAAGTGGGCGCAAGCCATGCGCCGGCCACTGCGCGCGCCTATCGCTACCCCTGGGGCGACCAGTTCCTGGTGCAGGCCGCCAACAGCGGCGCATTGGGGTTGGGCGACACCACCCTGGTCGGCGCCTACCGACCCACCGGCGACAGCCCCTTCGGTCTATCCGACATGGCCGGCAACGTAGCGGAGTGGACTGCTTCGCCTGCCGAAGACGGCGCGAATGCGAACGCCATCATCGTCAAGGGCGGCTCATTCAGCGACGAGGCTGGCGCATTGGCGGCGGGCGCGCGCGCCGTCCAGCCGGCTGACGTGGCTGCCGCGTGGCTCGGTTTCCGCTGCGCCGCCGGTGCGACGCAGCCATAATGCTCGCTTGCGTTGGTTTGACTTGCCGTCAGCGCCAACTGTGCTAAAATGCGCCCGCTTTCACGCTGGATATCCAATCAAATCTCGGCACACAAGCGTCGGCGCGGTGTCGTGAGGGGAGTCAATCATGGTCGAGCAGCGCATCAATACTTTAGACCTGACCAAAGAAATCGAATTTGCCGCCAGGGTGGCGCGCGAGGCTTCGACGATCGTCAACACGTTCTACGTGGGGTCGTCGGAGGTGCGTTACAAGATGCACGACGAGCCGGTTACAGAGGCAGATCGCAGCGCCAACCAGCACATCGTCACGCGCATCCAGACCCACTTTCCCGAAGATGGCATCCTCTCCGAGGAATCGAAGGATGACCTGACCCGCTTGCAGCGGGAGCGGGTGTGGATCGTGGATCCGCTGGACGGCACCAAGGAATTCATCGCCCGCAACGGTGAGTTCTCGATCATGATCGGTCTTGCCGTCGCGGGCGCACCGGTGATGGGCGTGATTATGCAGCCGACCAGCAACCTGCTCTACATCGGCGCAGTGGGGCACGGCGCGTATCTGCACGAGGACGGCGAGGAAATTCCCCTCGCGGTGAGCGACTGCGCCGAACTCGCGCAGATGATCATGGTGAGCAGCCGCAGCCACCGCCAGCAGATCGTCGACCGCGTGCGCGCC
>JAPKMV010000423.1 GCA_026645635.1 Caldilineaceae bacterium | reverse complement strand
TGGCGCAGATGAGCGCAGATTGAATGACTGGTTCTCATCTGCGAAAATCTGCGTCATCTACGGATGGAAAACAAGCGTCAATCCGCAGCCAGGGCGAGCACGTCGGGGAGGCTGACGGCCGCTTCCTGCTGGAATTCGGCCACGCTGATAGTGCGGAAGAGGATCACAGCGACGATTAGCCCGGCGATTTCCAGCCCGAAGACGATCACATAGCCGAAGAGGCTGCTGCCGGTGACTGCGTAGGCGACATCGCGGATCAGCCCGCTGGAGATGCTGCCCAGCGACTGGCCGGCAAAGTTGGCAACACCCCACGCCCCCATGTAGAGGCCCGCCGCGCCGGCCACGGTCATATCGAGCATAAAGCTCAGGTTGCTGACGGTCATCAACCCGCCACCCAGGCCCAGCACAAAGACAGCGACCATGAACAGGTTCACCTGCTGCACCAGCCCGGCAACCACGATGGCGGCAAAGCCGATGGCGGCCACAACCGCACCGAGGTTGGCCGCACGCTTCTTGCCGGCGCGGCGCACCAATGGCAGCCCACCGACCAGCGTCAACAAGACGCCTACGCCCCAGATTGCGGTCAGCCGCGAGGTGGCCGACACGGACATGCCCAGCACATCGGCGCCGTAAGGCTCCAGCAGGACGTCCTGGGCGTGAATGCTGATGAGCACCAGCAGCAGATAGACGAAGAAGCGCCGTGCGGTGGCGTTATTGGCCAGCGCTCGCAGTGCAGTGGACGGGTTATTGGCGCTGTTCTGGCGGATCGATGTCTGCGCCGTTGGCGCAGCCTCGATGCCGGCCGCACCGAAAAGCACGAAGAAGGTGGCGATCATCCAGATAATGCCGAACGCCGTGTAGAGCGCCGAAATGCTGAACGGGTCGAGGATGCGCGACAACCCGATGCTGGTAACGATCGTGGTCAGGATCATCGTGGTGAACATGATGCTGACGGTGCGGCTGCGCCAGCCAGGCTGCTGCTGGCTCTCTTCGCTGAGCAGCGACAGATAGCTGACCGAGGCCACGTTGACGCCGACGCCCCACACGGTGAACGTCACCATCGCCGCTGCCAGCCCCAATGCATAGTTGTCGGACATCAGAAAGACGGCGTGGGGCGCCGCATAGCAGCCGAACGACGCCATCAACCCGCCGATCAGAATCCAGGGCGAACGATAGCGCCCCCAGAGCGGATGATGGTCCGCCCAGTTGCCCACGAGGATCTGCAGCGGCGAAAGCAGATAGGGCATGGCCACCAGGAAGCTCACCAACAGCGCCGAAAGCTGCATGTCGGCAATCATGATGCGGTTGAGCGTGCTGCTGATCGGCACCGCCGTGATGGCGACGCCGACGTGGACAAGGGTGAATTGGATTACTTTCCGCCAGTTCATGCGCCATACTCTAGCATAGATTTCCATAGATTCAAACTGCAACGAGTCTACGCCAGTGGATTGCTCGCGTCTGTGAAATGGCTTCCGCTGCTGGGGCAATGGGGAATGTTCGGGAAACGCGGTCGCGCCTGACAAAAAAAGGCGCCGAATCTCTTCGGCGCCCGGTAAGGCTGCAACTGTTTTTGTGGAGAGCCATAACAGCCCCCCACATGTGTCGTGCTTGTGCGCTAGACGCGGTAGCGATAGACGATACGCCCGCGCGTCAAGTCGTAGGCGCTCATCTCGACCTTCACCTTGTCGCCCAGCAGCACGCGGATATAGTACTTCCGCATCTTGCCCGAAAGGTAGGCGAGGACGTTGTGCCCATTCTCCAGTTCCACACGGAACATGGCATTGGGCAAGGCATCCACGATTTTGCCGTCAAGCGTTACTGTTTCTTCTGCTGCCATGTAACTCCAATCAACACATTCCTACAAGCGGGATCAACGGGGTGGCTCATCCTAAACAGGCCACGCGCCCGCCCTTCCATCACTTCTCCCGCGGCGTGCGCTGGGATTTGCGGATGGATTTCTGCGCCTTGATGCGGCGGATTTCGCTCTTAGAGGTGAACCAACGCTTCTGCCGCACGATCGGCAAGATGCGCGCCTCGGCTACTGCCTTGCGAAATCGCTTCAGCAGGCTGTCCTGGGACTCTCCGGGTCGCAATTCTACGCTCATAACTGTCACCCCCTTTCGTCGCGTCACATGACATAGACAACGACTGCCCGTACCAACTTGCAGGCGTTGCATACGCACTGCGAACAATCGACAGTGAACCATTATATCGGATGTACTCTGGCGCAGGCAAAAAGCAGCCATCCTGTTTGACAAGCAGGACGGCTGCCGTGTGCAATTTTGGGTGCAGAGGCACGACCTGGCCGCGTCCCTACAGGTAAGCGTCAGGATTTACGCGGCGGGGGCCGCTTCATCTTGCGCCTGACGGATGCTCAAGCCAATGCGCTGGCGCTTCTGATCGACGCGCAACACCTTCACAGTCACCTTATCGCCGGGCTTGATCATGCGCAGCGGCTCGGCGACGGCAATGTCGGCGATTTCGCTGATGTGGATCAACCCTTCGACGCCCGGTTCGAGCTGGGCAAAGGCGCCAAACTCGGCGATGCGCGTGACGACGGCCGGCACCACCACGCCGACGCTGTAGCGCGCCTCGATGCCGTCCCACGGGTTGGCGAGCAGTTTCTTGCGGCTCAGCCCCACGCGCTGGTTGTCGGTGTCGATGCGGATGACCTGCACCTGCACTTCCTGGCCGACCCCAAGCGCCTCGCGCGGGTGGTTGACATTGCCAAAGCCGATCTCGCTGACATGGAGCAGACCATCCACGCCGCCGATGTCAATGAACGCGCCAAAAGAGCGCATACTGCGCACCGTGCCGGTAACGATGTCACCCACGGCGAGTTTCTTGAAGAGCGCTTCCTTGGCCTGGCTGCGGTACTCGCGCTCGGCCAACATCTGCGACATCACCAGGCGCCGCCGCTTGGGATCGACCTCGATCACCTTGAGACGCATGGAGCCGTTGATGCGTCCTTCCAGCTCCTCGCGGCGCTGATCCTCGCTCAGGTTGCGCGGCATATCCACCACGTGCGACGCGGGGACAAAGCCGCGCAAGTGGTTGAACTCCACCGTCAAGCCACCCTTGTTGTAGCCGATGACCTTGTGCTCGGAGATCTCGCCACTCTCCAACATCTGTTGAGCCGTCAGCCAGTCGCGCTGTTGGAGTGCATCGGCCATGCTGAGGACGAAGACGCCGTCATCTTCCGGCTGTTTGGAAACAACCACGTCCACAGTCATGCCTTCCCGCAGACCTTTGACGTAGGTTGGATCTAGACGAGCCAGGTCCGACTGTGGCACGACACCGTCGCGCTTGCTGCCCACATTGACGAGAAGTTCTGTGGGCCGAACCTCCACGATCACGCCTTCACGCAGATCGCCGCGGCCTGGCATATCGAGATCCATATCTTCGCTGAGATATTTCTCGAATAACTCCAGGTCGGACGCGTCTTGCCCGTTGGCTCCACCCTGTGCCAAATCAGCCATGTTCCTGACAACTCCAATGATTAAAGATTGTAGATTGCGCCTTCCACCTGACGGATTTTCGCCGGATGGATCATACACCGGATCAGTTCGTTGGTGATTATATCAACTGGTATGCTGGTAGTCAAGGCGACTAATCGCAAGCCGGAACGAATGCCGTTACGAACGCAATATCGTGCGTAAGCGCTCCCACAGCGACTCCAGGCGCTGCACCTGCGCCGCGTCGACTTCTTCATCAGCGTAGCGCACCCGCTCGAATGCATCGGTGATCGTCGTAATCGCCTCCACCTCTGGGGGTGGCGCCTCAACGGTGTCGGTGAGCCGTGGGGCAAAGCGCCGCGGCGTCTCCTCCTCGTGGCGCGGGGTTTGGCGCTGCGCGGCGGCATCCAACATCTGGAAGTAGAGATAACGCACACGCTGCTGCCCGTCCAAATCATGCCAGCGACGCCGCAGCCAATTCCACAATCCAGCCGACGCGGCGCCCGCACCCGCCGCGCCATCGCCCTCGGCGCGTGGACCTTTCAACGGTCGCCAGCCGCGCCAGGCGGCGGTGAGTGCGTCCCAGCGCACCCGCACCATCGCCAGCAAACGCCGCAGCCAGATGAAATCGTTGCGCCGGTCGCTAAAATAGAAGAAGGCTGCCGCCAGCAAAATTGCCAGGATCGTAGTCCAGAACGCCACGCCGCCGACCCAGGCAGGAATCTCCACCAGCGCCGGCGGCGCCGCCGCCGGCGCTGGTGGCGGGGGCACAGGATCCTCTGTCGGTGCAGCCTGGCTGAACGGCAGCAGCGAGAGCAGAAGAAACAGCAAAGCCGTCACCAACTGGAACACGAAACTGACAAACACAAACAACCCATTG
>JAPKMV010000422.1 GCA_026645635.1 Caldilineaceae bacterium | reverse complement strand
TCCGCGGTCTATTCCTCTCAACAATGCAAATGGAGTTGGCGATGAACGAGACAGCGGCAGTTGAACTGTTGCGCGGGCTGGTGGCGATTCCCTCGCTCTCGCACGAGGAGGCCGCGGCGTCCGCCTGGCTGGTGGCGCAGATGGCGGCAGCCGGCTATGATCGCGCATTCGTGGACGGCGCCGGCAACGCGGTGGGGGAAATGGGACCTGCGGACGCTCCCCGTCTGCTCGTGCTGCTCGGCCACATCGACACCGTGCCCGGCGCCATCCCCGTGCGCGTGGAGGAGACCGCAGCCGGCCCTGTGCTCTACGGCCGCGGCAGCGTCGACGCCAAAGGCCCGCTGGCCACTGCTACCGCCGCTGTTGCCCGGCTCGGCAGCGCGTGGGCGCACGCGCAGAACGTGCGGCTGGTCGTCGTCGGCGCCGTGGAGGAGGAGGCCGCCAGCAGCAAGGGCGCCCGCTTCATCCGCGACCGCTTCGACGGCGTGCGCGAGCCGCTCCCCGCGGCCTGCATCATCGGGGAACCGAGCGGCTGGAGTCGCGTCACCCTGGGCTACAAGGGGCGCGTCCTGGTGGAGATGGAAGCCAGCCAGCCCATGGCCCATACCGCCGGCCCCGATGCCGGCGTCGCCACCGTCGCCGTGGACTTCTGGAACTGGCTCAGCGCCTACGCCGCGGCCTTCAACCAGGGCCGCGACAAAGCCTTCGACCAGCTCCTGCCCAGCCTGCGCGGCCTGCGCACCTTCACCGACGACGCCATGCACGACCACGTCGTCGCCAGCAGCGGCATCCGCCTCCCCCTCGCCTTCGCCATCGACTGCTTCGCCCAACACGCTCTTGATTGGGCCTCCAACCGGACAGGCGCCATCACCAATCTCCAATCTCCCAATCTCACCCTCTCACCCTCTCACCCCCTCACCCTCTCCGGCCCTCTCACCACCATCACCCTGCGCTTCAGCGCCTACGAACCCGCCTGGCGCGGCGACCGCAGCAACCCGCTGGTGCGCAGCTTCCTGGTCGCGCTGCGCGCCGTGGCGCCTGCGGAGAAGTTGGGCTTCGTGGTCAAGACCGGCACCAGCGACATGAACGTCGTCGGCCCGGCCTGGAACTGCCCGATCCTCGCCTACGGCCCCGGCGACAGCAGCCTGGACCACACGCCCCACGAGCACGTGGCGCTGGACGAGTACTGGCGGGCGGTGTGTGTGTTGGAGGCGGCGCTGCGTGAGTGGGTGAGCGGGTGAGGGGGTGAAAATAATCCGCGAGAATCCGCCAAATCCGCGTCATCCGCGGTCTATTCCTACTCTCCACTCCCGCGCCAGCAGCCCGTACCACGCCGTGTCCGAAATCTCCCCCTCCACGATCCAGCGCTCGCGCCCCAACCCTTCATAGCGGAAGCCGAGCCGTTCCAGCGTGCGGGCGGAGGCGGCGTTGCGCGGGTCGATGTCCGCTTCCAGCCGGTGCAGGTTGAGTGGGCCAAAGGCGTAGTCGAGCAGCGCGGTCAGCGCCTCGTGCATGTAGCCCGCGCCCCAGTAGGGCCGACCCAGCGCGTAGCCGATTTCGGCGCGGCGACTGGCAGCGTGAAAGGCAAAAAGCACGCAGGTGCCTATCAGCGCAGCATCGCTTTGCCGCGCGATGCCGAACTTCAGGTACTCGCCCGACGCCCACCCCGCCTGGGCATTGGCCACCATCGTCTGCGCCTGCGCAAGGTCCGTGTGCGGCGGCGAACTCCAGTAGCGCATCACCTCCGGGTGGGAGAAGATGGCATGGAGCGCCGGGACGTCGGCCTCGGACAGCGGGCGCAGGAGGAGGCGCGGCGTGGTGAGGGTGATGGTGGAAAAGGAAGTCATGAAACTCCTTTGCGCCTTTGCGGGCGCGTTGTTTAAGTCAAGCAGCAGGTCTTGCCGCCGACGAACTGGGAGGACAGGTGAGCACCGGTGCAGTGTTGAGATTTCCTTTCCGCTCCATCGATCATGCGCTATAATGGCGCCACGCGACAGATGATGTCTGAGGAGCTACCCAATGAGCGCAGCACCGGCCGTATTGACTTACGAACATATCCAGCTTACCCAGGGCGGCGTGCCGATCATAGCCGGCACCACCATGAAGGTGGTTGAACTGGTGATGGCACAAATGGCCTACGGTTGGAGTCCCGAAGAACTGCACTTTCAGCATCCCTACCTGTCCCTGGGTCAGATTCATGCCGCACTTGCCTATTACTGGGACCACAAAAGCGAACTGGACGCCGACATTGCTCGCCGCAACCGGCTCGTTGACGAATTGCAGCAAACCGCTGCACCGTCCGCACTGGCTCAGCGACTGCGCCAGTTGTCACAACAGCCATGACTGTCGCATTGTACATGGACGAACATGTTCACCGCGCCATAACAGTGGGTCTGCGTATGCGCGGCGTCGATGTTCTCACTGTCCAGGAAGACGGTTTTCGCAACACACCAGACTCCTTGATCCTTGACCGTGCCACTGAGTTGGGCCGGGTTCTCTTTTCCCAGGATGACGACCTGTTGGCCGAAGCAACCCGCCGCCAACGCATGGGCCAGCCGTTTGCCGGTGTCATCTATGCTCACCAGCAGCGCACAAACATCGGAATGTGCGTGCGCGATCTCGAATTGATCACTCAGGCTGCCGAACCTGAAGATCTGGCAAACCGGGTTGAATACCTACCGCTCTGATCGATCTCGTCGCAACTGCCCGAACACAGTGCGTCGCCATCTCGTGCTCGGCAGGCGGGTCGCCGAAGTGCGCTAGCGCGGTAAAGAGCAGGGCCAGGTCGGGCGCCTGCCCGACCAACTCGGCAAGGCTGGGCGAGATGGCATCTCGCTCTACAACTGCTTCCGATATGCCAACAACATCGCATCCACCAGCCGCTTCTCCTGACGCTCGCGCGGATACAGCCACGAGAGCGCATTCGTCAGGCGCAGGAAAACCGGCCACAGCCTCCGCGCCGTCCGCACGCAAAATCTGGCGGGGGCACTCGCTCACCGGCAGCAGCCGCACCACCCTGTCGATTCTGCGTAGCTTCAACTCGCGCATGAGCAGGCCGGACATGGCCGTCTTGCCCGCGCCTCGGCTCGTTGAAGGAATTTTTGTGTATGACCCGGCCTTCCTGAAGGGGCGCCGTCATGGTCAACCTTGTCGCTATCTGGTGGTGGATAGATCGAGCAGAGCATTGTCTGGCTGACGGCAAGTATAGCACCAGCCCTGCACCAAGCGAAAGCAGAAACGCGACATGCAGGGGCGGACTTCAAGTTTGGGGCGCGCCCCAGCATTCCGGGAATGGGACAGAAGCAGTCCCGTAGCGGTAGGCATCCTCTGTCCCATTCCCGGAATGCTGGCAACACACGACTTGCCGCATTCTGCCCATAGCGTGCAGTAGACCTGACATGCCTACCGCCCGTCTTGACAACCAGCCCCGTCTCCTATACACTACATTTTATGAACGAACGTTCATTCACAATAAGGATTCCTTGTCAATGACCACACCCAAAGGCGCAGCCACGCGCAGCGAGATCCTCCACGCGGCCTGGAAACTCTTCATCACCCGCGGATACGCCAGCACCAGCCTGCGCGACATCGCCGCGGCGGCGGGCAACCGCGCGGCCAGCGGCATCTACAACCACTTCCCCAGCAAGGATGCGCTTTTCGCCGAGCTGCTGGAGATGGCCGCGCCCGTGGCGGAGATGCGCGCCCTCTTCGCGGCGTGGCGGGGGGAGACCGCGCCGGAGGTGATCCGCAACTACCTGCGCGCCTGGCTGCCCATGAGCCAGCGTTACTACGAGTACCTGAAGCTGGTGCAGATCGACCTGAGCGAGTTCAACGGCGCCAACATCCAGCGCATCTTCCCGGAGCTGGCCACGCCGCAGCGGGAATTCATCGCCGCGCTCCAGCAACTGCCCGGCCTCAAGCCGCTGCCCACCGTCGTGCTCATGCGCCTGCTCGACGTGCTGACCGCGGGCTATGTCGTCACCGCCCGCTACGGCCCCGACGACGCCCGCGCCGCCCTCACGCCGGAGGAGTGGGTGGATACGATTGTGGATAGTTTGTTATACGGGATCGCAATCGACCGCGGATTTGGCGGATGAGGCGGATTCTCGCGGATTTTTCTGATGCATTTGAATCCGCGTAAATCCGCCCCATCCGCCAAATCCGCGGTCTATCTGAACTTCATCACAAGGAAGATCACCATGCCGACGCCTGACCCGTCACCCGCATCCTTCATCCGTTCGCTTGCCGCGCCGGAGCTGTCCCTGGCCGACGCGGGGGGCAAGGGCGCCAACCTCGGCGCGCTGGTGCGCGCCGGGCTGCCGGTTCCGCCCGGCTTCGTGGTGCTCA
>JAPKMV010000421.1 GCA_026645635.1 Caldilineaceae bacterium | reverse complement strand
TCATCATGGACGGCAATGGGCGCTGGGCGCAGAAGCGCGGCATGCCACGGCTTGCCGGCCACCAGGCCGGCGTCGACAACATCCGGCGCATCCTCGAACACTGTGTGCAGCGTGGCGTCAAGGTGCTGAGCATCTACGCCTTCTCCACCGAAAACTGGGGTCGCCCGCCTGACGAAGTCGGCGGGCTGATGCGCCTGCTGGGTCTGACGATCCAGCGGCAGCTCAACGATCTCAACAAGAACGGCGTCAAGATTCTGCACAGTGGACGGCTGGAAGGCATCCATCCCCAGTTGCAGAAGCAGATTCTGAAGGCGCTCGAAGTGACCAAAAACAACGAACGCATCATCCTCAATGTTGCCTTCAACTATGGAGGCCGCGCCGAAATCCTCGACGCGGTCCGCCAGGTCGTGAAGGATGGCATCCGGCCGGAGGATTTGACGGAGGAAATGTTCGGCCGCTATCTCTACAACGGCGGGCTGGCGGATCCTGACCTGATCGTCCGCACCGGCGGCGAATGGCGGCTGAGCAATTTCTTGATCTGGCAGGCGGCCTACGCCGAATACTATGCCACGCCGACCTATTGGCCCGATTTCGACGAAGGGGAGCTTGACCGTGCGTTCGCCGAGTACAGCCACCGCCAACGCCGCTTCGGACGTGTTCCCCAATCCTGACGGTCAGGTTCGCCTGCCCGCGCAAAAACAAAAGAGTTGACGCTTGCGCACTCGGATTATTGCTGCACTGATCGCTATTCCCATCGTCGTCATCCCGATCTACCTGGGCGGCTTCTGGGGGCTGATGCTTGGCATCGGCGTCACGGTGCTCGGCAGCATGGAGTTGTTCTATATGCTCCAGGCCGGCGGCTATCATCCGCTCCGTCTCATCGGCGTACCCTGGGCGGTGATGATTTTTCTCTCCGGCTGGGATGTGGAAAGCATTCAGCGTTCCTCGATCCAGATCACGGGTTGGTTGACTGAACCGACGATCTGGGTGATGCGCTTCATCTCCTTTCCCACCACAACCGTGCTGGTTTTTGGCTTCATCATCACCCTGACCTACTCGCTCTTTGTAACCGACAAGCCAGTGCACACCTGGCTGACAACCAGCATCGGCGCCATCTATCTCGGCGTCATGCTCGGCCAGATCGTGGGGCTGCGCTTCCTGCCCAACGGCTTCTGGTATGTGCTGCTCGGCTTTGGCGTGACCTGGGCCAATGACTCCGCCGCCTACTTCACCGGCGTCACCATCGGCAAACACAAATTGTGGCCGCGACTCAGCCCCAAGAAGACCTGGGAAGGTACGATCGGTGGCTGGGTGGCCGCCATGCTGGCGGGCGCGTTTCTGGCCTGGGCGCTGCCCGTGGGCATCGGCCCGCTCTTCGGCGCCATCGCCGGTTTCATCATGGGCGTGTTGGCGCTCTTTGGCGACCTGTCGATCAGCATGATCAAGCGGCAGGTGGGCGTGAAAGACACCGGCAACATCTTCCCCGGCCACGGCGGCATGTTGGACCGGCTCGACAGCCTGCTCTTTACGCTGCCGTTCTTGTATCAGGCGGTGTATCTGTTTGCACGGAACCCGTAATGATTTGGGGTGTTGGGGTTCAAGCAGCCTCTGTGCACCCCCAAAACCCCAAAACCCTATAACCCCAAGACATTACCGTAAACCATCACTCCACCACAGCCGCCGCCCGCAACCGCGCCAGATTCTCCCCAATCGGCGCGCGGCTGTTGAAGACCGCACTGCCCGCCACAATCACATTGGCGCCCGACTGCACCACGTCGGCGATGTTGTGCACATCGACGCCGCCATCCACTTCCAGGTCGGCCAGGGGCGCCAGTTCGTCCATGAGCCGGCGCATCCGCCGGAGCTTGGCCGTGCTGGTCTCGATGAAGCGCTGGGAGCCAAACCCCGGGTTGACGCTCATCACCAGCACCAGGTCGACAAACGGGAGAATCTCCCGCACTGCTTCCACACTGGTCCCTGGGTTGAGCGAGACGCCCGCCTTGCGCCCCAGTTGGGTGATCATCTGCACCGTCCGGTGGAGATGCCGGCACGCCTCCACATGCACGGTGAGGATGTCGGCGCCGGCGTCGATAAAGTCGCGCAGATACGGGTCGGCATCCTCGATCATCAGGTGCACGTCGAGCGGCAGCGTGGTCAGCGCCCGCACCGCCCGCACCACCATCGGCCCAAAGGTGATGTTGGGGACAAAGCGGCCATCCATCACATCCAGGTGGATGTAGTCGGCGCCTCCGCTCTCGGCGGCGTGAATCTGCTCCGCCAGATGCCCAAAATCTGCCGTTAGAATCGACGGCGCCAGTTTTAGCGGATTCGGTTCGCGCATTGTGTCACCCCGTTAGCTTTGTGTTGCGGCTGAATCATGCCTCGCCAGGAATTCTAGCATAATCTGCGCCACGCGCCAGGGTTGCCGAAAGAGCAACGCGTGGCGCTGCCCGGCGACGATGTGCAGCTCACCCAGGGGCGCCGCCGTCGCCATCTCCTCGGCAATGTAGGTGGGGAAAAATTCGTCGCGGCTGCCGTGGATGACGCAGACGGGCATCCGAAACGCCGTCAGCGCCTCCAGCGGCAGGTCGATGGCCGTAGCCGGCGTCAACTGGCGAAAGGCCGGCAGCAGTTCGCTGTGATAGTAGCCGTCGTAGTGGTAAGGGTCGTGCAGCCGCGCCGTGGCCTCCAGCCAGTTCGGGCTGGCGTCGAAGTCCTCGGTGCGCAAGCCGATGGCGTTGCCCGTGGTGTGCGGGTTTACGCTGTAGGTGGTGCTCACCAGGGTGAGCGTCGCCGGTCGCACCAGCCGCAGGTGCACCAACTGCTGCGCTATCATGCCGCCACTGCTGCAGCCCGCCAGGTGACCGTCTTCGGCGTGTTCGGCGACCATCAGCGCAGCAAGCTGCTCGGCGATCTCTCGATGATCGAAATCCTTCGGGTGGCCCAGCGAGCGGCCATGACCTGGCGTATCCGGCAGGAGGATGCGGTAGTGCTCGCTCAGCGCCGGGAGCAGCGCCCCCCAGGCCGCCCGCCCCGCGCTCATGAAGTTGTGCAGCAGGGTAAGCGTCGGCGCATCTGGCCCGCTGCTCGACGCCACCACCTCGTAGTAGATCGTCCCCGTGGCCGTGGAAAACTCAGGCATCGACGCGCTGTTCCGGGTTGGGCGTCGTTACGGCACCGTCAGGCGGACGCCGCTCTTTGTTGTCCAGGGTGGCGCCGACAAGCTGAAAGACCTCGGCGATGTCTTCGCTGGTGATGACGCCCAGGAAGTTCGCGCCCTCCTGCACCGCCACCACGCGGTCGCCGGACTGCGCCATCACTTCCCAGACATGCGCCAGGTCGACCGCCGGCGTCACGACCGGGATCTGGTCGGCGGGCAGCATCACATCGACCACGCGAGCGTCGGCGCCAACCTCCCGCAGCGCGTTGACCAGGCGCTGGCGCGTCAGCACACCCACGAAGCGTCCGCCCAGATCGAGGACGGGGAAGTCAGTCTGGTAGGTGGTCATCACCAATTCCATGCCGCGACCGATGCGTTCGCTGGCGTAGAGACGGGCCGCGCCTGGTGTCAGCGCGCTGCTGGCGCGCACGTTGCGCAGCACGGCGCGGCTTGTCACGGCCTCCAATTCGGCGCTGCCGCCGACGTAGACAAAGAAGGCCACCAAGAGCAGGCCAATATTGCCGGAGAGGATGCCGAACAGCGCAAAGCCGACGGCCATCAGCCGCCCGACAAACACTGCCGTGCGGGTGGCGGAGCGGTAGCGCATCACCATGGCCAGAAACGCCCGCAGCACGCGGCCGCCGTCCATCGGGAACGCGGGCAGCAGGTTGAACAGCACCAGCCACACGTTCATGGAGACCAGGAATGTCACCAGATTGGCGAAGCCAGGGGCGCGCATGTTGTTGAGGATGGCCTGGCCGCCCAACAGTTCGCCGGCGCTGCTGCCGGTAAGCAGCAGTGCCACCGGAACCAGCAGCAGGGCAATGACCACATTGACCAGCGGCCCGGCAAGTGCGATGACCAACTCCTGGCGCGGCTTCTCCGGCATCCGCTCCAGGTTGGCGACGCCGCCGATGGGCAGCAGCAGGATGCTGCGCGTGCCAATGCCGTAGCGCCGCGCAGCCAGGGCATGCCCCAGTTCGTGCAGCGTCACGCAGACAAAGAGCAGTGCAAAGGTCAGAGCGCCATAGAGACTGCCAACCAGCCACCCCGCCGGCCCGAAGCCATAGAGCAGCGCGCCCCAGGCCAGGATCAGCACGAACGACCAGTGAATCTTAACGTCGATGCCGAAGAGTTGAAACTCGGCGAGATTTTTGTCCATGCTGCTATTGTGGCAGCTTATGGGGTTGG
>JAPKMV010000420.1 GCA_026645635.1 Caldilineaceae bacterium | reverse complement strand
ATGGGCCGCGGCATCAACTACCAGGAGGGCGAGCAGCCGGTCACCTGGGGCGTCACCGCCGAACTGCACATCCGCTACCGCAAGCCGGTGCCGCTGGGCGTGGAGCTGACGGCCCGCGGGCGCATCGTGCGCGACATCCACTGGGTCTTCGAGGGCGCAGGGGAGATCTACCTGCCCGACGGCACGGTAGCCATCGAGGCGACCGGCAAGTATGTCAAGCTCAAGCTGGGCGACATCGCCGAGGCCGACCCGGTGGACCTGGGCTGGCGCGTCTACGGAGAGGACATGCCGGTGGCGACACGCACCTCGCCCCACATGCACGCCTTCCTGGAGCGCTGGCACGCGGCAGTCGCCACGCACAACGTCGATGCCGTGCGCAGCCTGCTGGCGCCGGACGTGGTTTTCCGCTCCCCGGTAGCGCACACGCCCTACCGCGGCCAGGAGACGGTGGCCTACCTTCTGGGCAACGTGATCCAGGTCTTTGCGGACTTCACCTATCACCGCGAGTTCATCGCCGGCGACAGCGTGACGCTGGAGTTCAGCGCCCGCGTCGGCGACCTGGATTTGAAGGGTGTGGACATCATCAAGCTGAACGCCGACGGGCAGATCGGCGACTTCGAGGTGATGATCCGCCCGGCGAGCGCGCTGATGGCGCTGGGCAAGGAAATGGCGCAGCGGGTGGGATAGACCGCGGATTTGGCGGATGCGGCGGATTCTCGCGGATACATACAGAAATCCACGTAAATCCGCCTAATCCGCCACATCCGCGGTCTATTTCAGAATCTGCTCCAGGAACAGCTTCGTGCGGTCGTGGTTCGGGTTGGTGAAGAAGTGCTCCGGGTCGCCGATCTCCACGATCTCGCCACCGTCCATGAAGACGATGCGGTCGGCCACGCCTCGGGCGAAACCCATCTCGTGGGTGACGACGAGCATGGTCATCCCTTCCTCCGCCAGGTCTTCCATGACTTCCAGCACCTCACGGATCATCTCCGGGTCGAGCGCCGAGGTCGGCTCGTCGAAGAGCATGATCTTGGGGCGCATGGCCAGGGCGCGGGCGATGGCCACGCGCTGCTGCTGCCCGCCGGACAACTGCCCCGGATACTTGTTGGCCTGCTCAGGAATTTTCACCTGCTTGAGCAGTTCCATGGCGTAGGCTTCGGCGTCCTTCTTCTTCTGCTTGCGCACGTGGATCGGCGCCAGGGTGATGTTCTGCAGGACGGTCAGGTGCGGGAACAGGTTGAACTGCTGGAAGACCATGCCCGTCTCCATGCGGATCGCCTCGATGTTGCGCACGTCGCGGGTCAACGGGATGCCGTCCACCGCGATCTCACCGCTCTGGTGCTCCTCCAGCCGGTTGATCGTGCGGATGAAGGTGGATTTGCCCGAGCCGGACGGCCCGATGATCACCACCACCTCCTGCTTTTTCACCGTGAGGCTGACATTCTTCAGCGCCTGGAACTCGCCGTACCACTTGCTGACATTCTTGCAGACGATGATATCTTCGTTCAGTGCATGCCCAGACATCTAGTGCTCCTCCGGCTGACGGGATAAGTCAGGTCTGATTTCAGGACAAACCAGGTTCTGTGAAAAACAGGTTTGTATGATTAACGCTTGCCCACGCCCAACTGCGTCTCCAACTTGCGGCTGGCAAAGCTCATGCCAAAGCTGAAGATGAAGAAGACGACGGCCACGAAGATGTACACCTCTTTGGCGACGCCGCCGGGCGTGCCCAGCCATTCCGGCTGTTGAATCACCGACTTGGCCACGCCGACCAACTCCAGCAGACCAACCAGCGACGCCAGGGACGTGTCCTTGAAGAGGCCGATAAACTGGCCCACAATCGCGGGGATCACTTTGGTCAGCGCCTGCGGCAGGATGATGAAGCGCAGCTTGGCGATGCCGCTCAGGCCGAGCGCGTCCGCCGCTTCGTACTGGCCTTTGGGCAGCGCCTGCAAGCCGCCGCGCACATTTTCGGCCAGATAGGCGGCGCTGAAGAGCGTGATCGCCACCAGCACGCGCAGCACTCCAGACGGGCTGGTCGTGCCCGCCGGCAGGAAGAGCGGCAGCATCGCCATCGCCATGAAGAGCAGCGTGATCAGCGGCACACCGCGAATGACCTCGATGTAGGCAATGCTGAAATACTTGATCACCGGCAGGGTGCTGCGCCGGCCCAGCGCCAGGAGCACGCCCAGCGGAAAGCTCAGCGCAATGCCGACCGTGGACAGGAGCATTGTCAGCAGCAAGCCGCCCCAGAGACCCGGATCGACGGTGGGCGCAAATGACCACACCTCACCCAACACCGGCAGCGTGAGGCCGCCGCTCAGCAAGATGAAGGTCGCCGGTACGCTGAGAATCCAGAGCAGCGTCAGCCAACGACCCGAAATCGGCAGCCGCAGCCCGATCACGTAGCCGATGACCAGTGTGACCAGGGCAGCGCCCATCACCGTCTGTGCTTGCATACCCAGCGGAATGATCGTCAGTACGCCATAGAGCGCGCCCAGACCGATGGCCAGGTTGCGCAGGAAACTGCCCCAATGCCCTGCGCTGACGCCAAAGAGCAGGCTCACCATCAGCAGCACGAGGGTCGGCTGGATCAGTTGGTCGGCGGGATAGGGGCCGACGGCAAAGAGCTTGCGATTGGTCCACACCGGCTCCCAGTAGGCATTCAGCACCCACTGCACGGCGCCGGTGACGATGAAGTAGGTCGCCACCAGGGTGAGGATGGTAAAGAGACCGTTCCAGAAGCTGCTGAACAGGTTGGCGCGCAGCCAGCCGAGCACACCCACTTCGGTGGCTGGCGGTTTGCCCGCCGGCGTCGGATGGTTGACGTTGACCCAAATTGGGCCGGAAGTGTTGGTGGTCATGGTGTTCAGCGCTCCACAATCATCATGCGCCGGTTGTACCAGTTCATAAAGAGCGAGGTGATCAGGCTGAAGGAAAGATAGGTCGCCATGACCACCAGGATCATCTGCACTTCGGCGCCGGACTGGTTGACGATGATGCGGCCCACGTAGAAGAGGTCTGGATAGCCGATGGCGATGGCCAAACTGGAATTCTTGACCAGGTTCAGGTATTGGCTGGTCAGCGGCGGGATGATCACGCGCAGCGCCTGGGGCAGCACGATCATGCGCAAGGTGGCGTTCGTGCGCAGACCTACGGCCCGGCTGGCCTCCCACTGGCCTTTGGGCACGGCGTTGATGCCGGCGCGCACGATCTCGGCGATAAACGCGCCTGTGTAGATCACCAGTCCCAGCAGCAGTGCGGTGAATTCCGGCGTCAGCACCAGGCCGCCGCGATAGTTGAAGCCCTGGCGCACCGGCTCACTCACAAAGAGGGGCGGCGGCGTCTCCCAGGTAATGCGTTCACCCGGCTCGGCCAGATCCATGAAGCGGAATGCGCCGTCGCCGTCGGTGCGTTCGGTGGCGAGGGTTCGCCCGGCGGCGTCGAGCAGCGTGATCGGCACATAGGCCAGCGGCGTGTCCACGCCCGGGGTGTAGGCGCCGTCACCGTTGGCGTCGGCAAAGAGCGTGCCACGGTCGCCGCGGCGCAGTTCGTAGGTCGTCGTGGTGGGCAATTGCGCTGAACTCGCCGAAACCCAGAAGCCAATCAGCGCAATCACACCAAAGGTGACGATGCCCGCCAGAAAGCCAGTAGCCGGCAGACCCTGGCGCGCCAGTTGCTTGCGGCGCAGCCAGGCTACGCCGACGCCCAGCACGACGCCGCCCAGCAGCCACCAGAGCCAGGGCGTCCCGGTGGCGGTCAAATAGGGCCAGAGGACGTAGAGTCCGCGGTTGGAGAGCACCCCGTACGCGCCGATCTGCGCCGCCTCGCGAATGTCCGGCAGGGCAGCGATCACGCCGAAATACCAGAAGAGCAACTGCACCAGCAGCGGCGTGCTGCGGATGACTTCGACATAAACCAGCGCAATACGGCTGAGCAGCCAGTTGTTGGAGACGCGGGCAATGCCGGTGATTGTGCCCAGGATGGTGGCCAGGATGATGCCGGCGACGCTGACGCGCAGGGTGTTGGCGATGCCGACCATGTAGGCGCGCCAGTAGCTCTCCTCGGGGCGGAAGGCTGGGCCTTCGGAAATGGCAAACCCCGCGGTCTGGCCTAGAAAATTCCAGGTGAGCGCGCCGCCGCTGGAGCGGTTGATCGCAGCCAGGTTGGCCGTCATGTTGCTGTACAAGAACCAGCCGATCAAGATCACAACGGCAATAAAAAACACCTGCAGCACGACCGCGATCACTTTGGAATCGCGATAGAAAGGTGGTCTGGCGGTGGAAAGGCTCGTGGTTGTCATGCGCGGCCCGTGCGTGATGGGGTGAGTGGGTGATAGGGTGAACGGGTGAGGA